>NZ_FUIH01000005.1 GCF_900162695.1 Virgibacillus siamensis | reverse complement strand
GGAGGAGACATCATCGGCGGCGCAAATTTGCCTGTCATTGGTGGCTTCCTTGGGGGTGCCCCAACTGAAGGAGAAGAAGGAAACGTAGAAGGCGGTCTGACACTGCCAGTAATTGGCGGAATCCCAGGAGGAGACATCATCGGCGGCGGAAATTTGCCTGTCATTGGTGGCTTCCTTGGGGATGCCCCAACTGAAGGAGAAGAAGGAAACGTAGAAGGCGGTCTGACACTGCCAGTAATTGGCGGAATCCCAGGAGGAGACATCCTTGGTGGCGCAAATTTGCCTGTCATTGGTGGCTTCCTCGGGGATGCCCCAACTGAAGGTGAAAATGGAATCTTAAAAGGCGGTTTTACACTGCCAGTAATTGGCGGAATCCTGGGAGGGAACTTTGTTGACTGTGTAAATTTGCCTGTCATCGGTGACCTCCTTGGGGGTACCGTTGGCAACAAGGACGGAGACAGCTCTGACGACAATGCCGGCAACGAAGACGGAGATAACTCTGACAATAATAACGGTGATCAAAACGAAGACAACACCGATGACAATGCCGGCAATGAAGATGGAAACAGTTCCGACGATAATGCAGGCAGCGAAGACGAAGACAACACCGACGACAATGCTGGCAATGAAGATGGAGACAACACCGACGACAATGCTGGCAACGAAGATGGAAACGACTCCGACGATAATGTAGGTAATGAAGACGGAGATAACTCAGACGATAACGCTGGCAACGAAGATGGAAACGACTCCGACGATAATGTAGGTAATGAAGACGGAGACAACTCTGATGACAATGCAGGCAGCGAAGACGGAGACAACACCGACGACAATGCTGGCAATGAAGACGGAGATAACACCGACGACAATGCTGGCAATGAAGACGGAGATAGCACCGACGATAATGCAGGCAACGAAGACGGAGATAACACCGACGACAATGCTGGCAATGAAGACGGAAACGACTCCGACGATAACGCTGGCAATGAAGACGGAGACAACTCTGATGACAATGCAGGCAGCGAAGACGGAGACAACACCGACGACAATGCTGGCAATGAAGACGGAGATAGCACCGACGATAATGCAGGCAATGAAGACGGAGATAGCACCGACGACAATGCAGGCAACGAAGATGGAAACAACTCTGATGACAATGCTGGCAACGAAGACGGGGACAACTCAGACGACAATGCAGGCAATGAAGACGGAGATAGCACCGACGATAATGCTGGCAATGAAGACGGAAACGACTCAGACGATAACGCTGGCAATGAAGACGGGGACAACACCGACGACAATGCTGGCAATGAAGACGGAGATAGCACCGACGATAATGCTGGCAATGAAGACGGAAACGACTCAGACGATAACGCTGGCAATGAAGACGGGGACAACACCGACGACAATGCTGGCAGCGAAGACGGGGACAACACCGACGACAATGCTGGCAATGAAGACGGAGACCACTCTGACGACAATGCAGGCAACGAAGATGGAAACAACTCTGATGACAATGCAGGCAACGAAGACGGGGACAACACCGACGACAATGCAGGCAACGAAGACGGGAACAACTCAGACGACAATGCTGGCAGCGAAGACGGGGACAACACCGACGACAATGCTGGCAGCGAAGACGGGGACAACACCGACGACAATGCTGGCAATGAAGACGGAGACCACTCTGACGACAATGCAGGCAACGAAGATGGAAACAACTCCGACGATAACGCTGGCAATGAAGACGGGGACAACACCGACGACAATGCTGGCAGCGAAGACGGGGACAACACCGACGACAATGCTGGCAATGAAGACGGGGACAACACCGACGACAATGCTGGCAATGAAGACGGAGATAGCACCGACGATAATGCAGGCAACGAAGACGGAGATAACACCGACGACAATACTGGCAACGAAGATGGAGACAACACCGATGATAACGCCGGTAACGAAGACGGAAACAACTCTGACGATAACGCTGGCAATGAAGATGGAGACAACACCGACGACAATGCTGATAATGAAGACGGAGACAACACCGATGATAACGCCGGTAACGAAGACGGAAACAACTCTGACGATAACGCTGGCAACGAAGACGGGGACAACTCAGACGACAATGCAGGCAACGAAGATGGAAACAACTCAGATGACAATGCAGGCAGCGAAAACGGAGATAACACCGACGACAATGCTGGCAATGAAGACGGAGATAGCACCGATGATAACGCCGGTAACGAAGACGGAAACAACTCTGACGATAACGCTGGCAATGAAGATGGAGACAACACCGATGATAACAACGGTGATCGAAACGGAGACAACCCTAATGATAATACCGGTAACGAAGATGGAAACAACTCCGATGACAATGCCGGTAACGAAGATGGAGATAGCACCGATGATAACGCAGGCAACCAGGATGGATCTGCAAACTTTATTTCAAGTGCAAATCTGAAATTGGGTTACCAAAAGGAGACCAAAAGTTTGATTTTACAATATCAAATTAAGTATTCGGGGACTCAATCTTTAGAAAATCCTCAATACGTGTTTGTGATTCCGGATGATGTCGCAGGTCATGTAAAAGAAGCCTTTTATATTGATAATAACCGTTCTGTACAAAAAGTGGAAATAAAAAACGGAAAAATTAAGGTGGATGCCGGAAACTTTAAATCAGGCCAAACTATAGATGTTTTTGTAAAATTAAAGATGGCCAAGTTACCGCAAGCTGGAAAGTATAAATTTCTGGCCAAAGAAGTTTCAGGGGCAGAAGGTAAATCAGTTGTAGCTAAATCGAAAGCAACAACAATTTTAACCATGACAAAAGGTAATCAGAATGAAAACCAAACGGGAAATAAGGATGAAACTGATTCGAACAACGATTCCAATAGCAAGCAAGAAGCGAATCAATCAAGCAATAACTCAAATGATGAAAATGATTCAAATCATGTGAGTAATGCATCCGATGGTTTAATTTCAAATGCGAATTTAGCTCTTGGATATCAAAAGAAATCGAAAACGCTTATTGTAAGATATCAGATGCAGTATAATAAATCGGCTTCGTCTGAAAACGCAAATGTTGTATTCGATATACCGGATCAGGTCGCACAACTTGTCACCAATGCTTATTATATCGATAAAAATGGTAACAAGCATGCTGTATCAATTCAGGATGGAAAAGTCCAAGTTTCAGTCGATGGAACTGTTTCTCCTGGACAAGTTGATGTTTATCTTGTATTGGATTTATCAAACCTTCCATCCCCGGGAAGTTATCAACTAAAAGCAAAAAAGGTAGTCGATAATCAAGTTATGGAGAATTCCAAAGCGTCAGTTGCTTTGAAAATCTCTCCAAAAAAAGTAACCAATGACAGTCAATCAAAGGGGAAGGTTAAAACAACTCAGACGAATTCATCTAACGTTGCCAAGGGAGGAAAACTGCCTAATACGGGTAGTCCTTATCCTACAAATATGTTAATTGGTGTAATGGTTGCCCTTATAGGAGGCCTACTTTTACTATTTCGTAGGTTTATAAAAGTACGGTAATGTCATTTGAGAGAGCTGGCCTCCAGCTCTCTTCATGGTAATAAGAGGTGATCAATCATGCACAAAGGAATGAAAGTTTTAGGGATTTTGTTATTGTTTTTAGGTTTAATTTTTAGTACAGGAAATTTGTATAAATGGTGGAAGGGGAAACAATCGGTACAAACGATTTCCTCCACGATATCTGAAAGCAATTCATATTCCGAAGAAAAAGAACCACGCTTTAATGAAAAAATGGCTGTTGGGGCGAAGGAAGAAAAGGATCAACAAACAGTAGAAAATGTATCGACCCTAAAACATAATTTCTCATTAGGACAGAAAATCGGAAAATTAATTGTTCCTGCTTTAAATAAGTCCTATTCATTATATTGGGGTACCAACCCGAGTGTATTAAGTCAGGGAGTAGGCATGTATGTGAGTCGCTGGACGACAGTGCCAAATGCCAAGAAAGGTCACACTGTTTTAAGTGGCCACCGGGATACCGTATTTACAGGGTTGGGGAAACTGAAAAAAGGCGATATTTTTTGGGTTACTTTTAATGGTCAAAAACGAAAATACCGCATTGAAAAAATTTGGGTAACAGATGCAAATGATCGAACAGTAATCACGAAAAAGAAAAAACCAACATTGACCCTGACAACGTGCTATCCATTTGATTACATCGGGAATGCACCTGAACGTTATATCGTTCAAAGTTCCCTTATATCGAATTAAATAAATGCTGATTCAATAGTTAGTTCAAGCATAAATACAATACATTCAAATTGCTGAAGGGAGGTAACCATGGTGAAAGATACAATGGCGTACAACACGTCAATTATGCAGGAATCAAAAAGATTGAGTAATTGTAAAGATTCTCTGCAAAAAGAGCCCTTTATACAGGGTGAGTACCATATTGGCGAAAAGGCGACTGGGTATCTGGGGCGGGAATTTCGAAATTCCATGACAGGTATAAAAGGATTTCTCCAGCTTATAAAGCAAAATTCCGGATCACTGACAGAGAATAATCTTAAAAGGTACAGCCAACTAATGATAAATGAAATTCAATATATGGAAAACGTGATTACAGATTTGTTAGTCGTTACAAAATCGGACAATTATCAAATCACAAGTGAAAGCATGGTTTCCCTCTTGAAAGAAACGGTAAAACAAATGGAAAAAACCCATCATATACAAGTGACATCGCATGTTAAAAATGGCTTTTCTTTTGTAAGGTGTGTAAGGGAACAAATAATTCTAGCGTTTGTTTATTTGATATATAGTATTGAATCAATGTCTGAATCCAAAGCCTTGATGATTAACGTGAAGCAATATGATGCAACTAACCTAAAAATTACCATCACGGGTGAAGGAGATACCAATTCTTCCTCATGTTTTGGGCGAATAGAAGATGCTTTAAGTGCTGCTGAGTCCAACGGAAACGGGTTGGATTTAATGATAGTTCTTAACGTTGTAGAAAATCACGGTGGATATATACAGGCATTTCGAAATAAAGAAAATAAATGGGCTTTTGAGGTAATATTTCCGTTTGATCCGAATAAATTCAAATGATTTTAACCTGTGAAGGATTAGATAAGATAATCGAAAAAACTCATAGACTAGACAAGGTAAGGTGAATGAGATGAAGTTTCTTGATTTTGTCAAAGTGGCTCCAAATGGACGCGTCTTATTTTCCAAAAATATTAGGAAAACCCATCAATTAGAATCTAAGCAGGTTGAGCTTTCTTTAGAGGGCAGTATGATTCATATGCAAATAGCGCAAGGGAATATAACAGAACATTTACGTACCATCAATTATCAAGGTAGATTATCTATTCCAATTTCGTTTCGCAAAAAAATCAATTGGGAGTATCAAGATTATATTGAAATGTATAAAGGGGTTAACGGCTTCTATTTGCGAGGAAATAAAAACATTTGTATTTTTTGTGATAGAACTGGTTTGGAAATGACCCCGGTTTACGGAAAATATATTTGTGACCATTGTTTGCAGACTGCCTTGGGCAAAAAATATCTGATGCAGCCATTTTAATAATCAGATTAAAGTCAGAAAATAACCCCTACCAAGCATAATGGGGTTATTTTTTATTGGAAATTAAGGCAGGAGTAGATAACGGGGGTTAATGCAATCATATAGTTATCATGCAGCTGCAACCCAGAACGTAAGGGTGATAAAACACCTTTAAAGATAAATTGAACAATCTCAAAAAAACGTATGTTGATGAAAAAAGCATTAACAAAAAATAGCTTAAAGCTATATCTTTGCTTAAGCATTGGGAGAAGTAAAGTTCTTTCCAAAATAGATATTATTAATCTTCATTATTCTAAATTTAGGGTCGAGTTTCTTCCATATTATATATTCTTTATAAATTTAAATATGTCGAAGATGATTCATTCGGCCGAACATGTAAATAGCGACCAGTCGTTGCTACATTTGCATGGCCAAGAGTAGTTTGCACTAAATGAATAGGTGCTTTTTGATCTAGTGCATGACTTGCGTGTGCATGGCGCAGCCAATGGGCAGAAGGTGATACTGATAAACCTGCTGTTTTAGCGCTGTTTTTCACAATTCGGTGTACCTGTGTACGGTTTAAGTGGCCATCACCTTTCCGGCTTTTAAAAATCGGACCATCACTTGCCCCTTCTAATCCCAACAATTCTTCCCAAAGTGGATTTGGTATTAAGATAGCTCTTGTTTCATTACCTTTCCCGTATATTGTTACCTGACCACCAATCTCACGCGGTTGCACATCTTTCCAGGTTAAACGAACTAATTCACTGACCCTGATTCCGGTAATGTAGAGAAATTGTAGGATGATACGATTTCGGTAGTTTTTTTCCAACGCAAACATACGATGAACCTCACTCAACGTTAGGATCCGTTCTGCTAAAGTATCTTTGAGTCTTGGCACCCGAAGGGGATCGGCAACGTTAACTGGTAGTAAATTGACACGATACCCAAATGCATATAAAGATTTTACTGAAGAAAGCCGGCGTCGGATTGTGCCGGTTGAGAAATGATAAAGTGAATCTGCGTAACGCTGTAAATCTTCCAATGTAACTTTTGCCAATGGTTTCTCAATAAATTTTCGAAAATCTCTAATATCACGTGAATAAGCTGCAATTGTATTTTTACTTCTTCCATGCAACCACAATCCGATAATTTTATCATCTGTATTTTTATCATGACTCATAATACTTTGTTTATTCTGAATTAATTCTTCTTGCAAAACCAATAACCTCCAATGCAACATAACGTTTCTTATGTTACATTCATTTTATCACCAAAAGAGACGCTTGTATATAAATAATACTTGGTAACTTTTAAATATCCTCATGCAAGTATTCAACAAATCCTTCTATTACTTACTATTCTGACAAGTGTTTAAAAACAAGCGATTTGATATATGCGGAAAAAAGAATGTATATTTGAATAGGAATTTTCCTAAAACAATGCTACTATTAAAATAAAATTAATTAATTTTATTGAAGGATGATTAACAATATTCACGTTTATTTTATCAAACATTAACAGTAACGCTAATCCACGATATGATTCATATATAATATAACCTTATATTATTGGGGGCGAAAACGGATGAAGATCATAAAAGGGAAAAGAAGTTTTGATCTCGATAAGTTTTTAGAAAAGCCATTATTTGCGCATCTTTCAACTTTGTCACTCGAAGGACCAAGGGAATCACCAGTGTGGTTTTTTGGAAGGATGAATGTCTTTGGATTATTGGAACACCTGAAGGTACATTTCCATTAAGGGTAGATAAACATCCAATTTGTGCTATTGGTATTGTGGATTTTGATCATACTACCGGTAAAGTATTACACGCGGGCTTCAGAGGAAAAGCAACTGTAGAACCATTCAATTATGACTTAGCGAAACTATTGTTAACCAAATATTTGGGTTTAAATGAAATGAATTGGGATTCCAGATTCAAATATCAAGATCCGCAAAATGTGTTCATTCGTTTTAAGCCTGATACTATCGTAGTTAGAGACCAATCATATATAATCAATGATGGATAGTAATACTCGAGGAGAGGGATAGATATTACTACCGTTGAACTCTCTCAACCAACGTTTCCTTTATTTTGCGAAATTAACTTGAATGCAAATATAGTTTCTCGCCAATTATTTATTCTTTGCATGCATTTTAGCCTTATACGCGGAAAAATAATCTCCGAATTATAAATTCATTTGTTTGTATATTCAACCTTACATTGAAAAAAATAAAAAAGGAAGAAATTACCTACTCCCTCTCTTGTAACTGCCCCCGCAACTGCGGGGTTTTTATCCGGATTTTTAATATCCAAAGTTTTATATTGCAGTACTTTGGTTGAACATTAATGGTGGCTATTCTAAAATATTAAGTTTATGTTTACGTTTTATATTACATATTTGTTTACATTACATAATTAGTTTCATAACCATATATGTTTATTTTTATTAAAAATCATTTTTCACGAATGTTTAGATCAATATCCGAATCACCAACAATAAGTAGGGTTCATATCCAATATGAAAAGAACTCCACGACATTTCTAGCAATTGTAACCCCCCTGTCCTCAAAATGGCTCTTTAAAGAAAAAGCGGGCGCAAGTCTTTTTCAATTCTTGCGCCCAATCGAAATAGTAAAGTAATAGTATTAGTTGTCCACGATAGCAACCTATAAGAAATCAAAGTTTATAAAAGTGTTATAATAATAAAGTAAAATAAGAGGCGTCAAGAAAAGGAAACAAAGTGACACATATTCACTTAAGAAAGGGGATAGAAATGGCAAAAATAGTAGTGATCGAACATTTAACCCTCGACGGAGTAATGCAAAGCCCCGGCCTACCCGACGAGGACACACGGGAGGGTTTCGAGTACGGTGGTTGGGCGGTGGCTGGGAATGATCCTTTCATGATGAAGGTACAGAGCAAATATATGAGCAGTTCATGGTCTTTGCTGGTTGGGCGCACCACCTATGAAGGTTTGGAAAAGGCCTGGGCCAATTCGTCAAAGGATCGTTCTATTTCCGAAGCACTTAGCAACGTAGAGAAATTCGTTACCTCTACCATCATGGTTGAACCGTTGCCCTGGGAAAACTCCATACTCCTAAAAGGGGAAATTCCTGAAACAGTTGCCCAGCTTAAGAAGGAACATAATAAGACTATAGTGATCTTCGGCAGCGGAAAGCTGGTCCGGTCATTAATGCAACATGATTTAATTGACGAGTACGTACTGATGATTCATCCGCTGGTTCTTGGTAAAGGACGCCGTTTGTTTCCCAGTGATAGCTCGACAGCACACCTCAATCTAGTCGATTCAGTAACCACGAATACAGGTGTCATCATTGCTACGTATCGGACAGCTCCAGAGCAGTAACTAACGTCTTGGAGAACGACCTTCAAATACAAAACACCCATTCACGCACAGGTAGTTTATATTTTTCATGTTTATCACTTCTTTACTAAATTTCCTTATTCAATTAAATGTCCCTTATTCGCGATATTGGGACGATTTTTATTAATTAATCGCGCCCGATTCTGGAACAATCATTTTCTGTCTATATTTGCTAAAGACCCCAAAACTGGCAAATAACCATCACCCCACTATCGTTATACCAAATTGTTGGCTTACCTGTTAAGGAGTAGCTAAATTAGAATTGGAAATCACCATCTTTCATTAGCAGGACTTCAATTCCACCTTCTTTAATGCCCACTACTTTCATATCTTCTGTACCAAAGGTCACATTGACTAACAAAAGTGAAGTATTCATACCCGTTGCCTTCAACCCTTCCTCAGATTGGTCAATGCCATTTTGAATATTGGAGGGAGATGCATTTCCGATTCCAATATGACAGGCCGTATTTTCATCAAACAAGGTATTGTAAAAAAGAGTATCTGCCTGAGAAAGGGGGGAATTGTTAGAAACCAAGGCAATTTCACCTAGATAATGTGAACCTTCGTCTGTTTCGATGAGATTTTGTAACACTTCTTGTCCCTTTGTGGCATAATAGTGGGTAATCCGTCCATCTTTAAAAATTAGATAAAATTCATCGATGACACTTCCCTCATAGATAAGAGGTTTAGCACCTGCCAATTTGCCTTTCACCTTATTTTTATGGGGAGCAGTAAATATTTCTTCCGTAGGAATGTTCGGAAAGAAAGGTATTCCATTTTTATCTATGACACCCCCACCGATATAGAGATGATTTTTAGGTAGACCAACTAATAAATCAGTTCCACGGCTATTTGTAAAATGCAGGGCTTCGAACTGGCTGTCGTTTAGAAACTTTTTCCGGGACTCGAAGGCTCTGTTATGATTTTCCCAGTCTTTTATAGGATTTTTTCCATCTGCCCGAGCTCCACGTAAGATTAATTGCCATAATGATTGCAGGGCTTCTTCTTTACTTAAGTGAGGAAATACTTTAGTTGCCCATGCGAAGTACGGGACAGCTAGAAGACACCAGCGAATCTCGTGGGATCTAATCTTTGCGTAATGAGCCTTCAATTTGGTGCGAGAGGCCTTTTGGAAGCGGCTCATCCGTTCTGTGGAAACATTCTTAAAGACATCTAAGTTCTCAGAAATAATATGGATGTAAGCAGCACCCGCATCGTCCCACTCCTTAAAGCGGGCAGCCTGCCAATCAGGAAAGTGATCAATGACACTATCTGCTGCATTTAAGTAAAATTCTTTGGTAGACTGTTCATCTGTCCAATCTATAAATACATTTGAAGCTCCTACCTCGTAGGCTACCGTTTGGATTAGACGTGCAAACGTAGCATGTTGTATATCACTATGAATAATCAATAATTGATTTTTTTGCAGATTTACACCAACTCGTACAGCAAGTTCTGCATAATTTTTTAACTGTGCTTCACTTATAAATTCATATATTCCTTTAATCACTTAATATCCCCCCGTGATGTTCTTATATAATTTTACTACTTAAAAGAATGAATTCATCCAATCTGGCTCTCATGAGCCAAGAAGAGCACAGCTCTTATTCGATAACTGCGCCCTTTTGCTTAAGACTGCACCATCATACTGTTATTGTTATACCAAATTGTTGGCTTACCTGCATTATTATGATTGCAAGCACAACGAGTTCAATAGTTACGGAAAATAAAAAGGCTACAGAAGTACGAAACTTAATTTGTAGGTAATATGCAATTAACCATATTGAAAGAATAGTAACTGGAATAATGATACCCGATGTTGTATCCATTACAGGTACTAAAACTAATCCAAACCAAGCCAAAAATAAAGAAAATCCAAAAAACAAAACACCCAGGATAACGTTAACACGATGTATCGTCTTTTTATTCACAGATTTACTTCCCCCCTTACCTATTGGTACTTCTATTCAACAAGACGAATTAACTTTTGTATACATTCTAACTTGCTGTTTTAATATGAATTATTTCATATTTCTGTCACTTGCACAATAATTCATTCTACATAAATGCCTCATTTGCGCAATACGGGCGCCGTTTCTTATTCCAGATAGGCGCCCGATAATTGAAGAATTTTATTTATATCCAAACAGTTTGCATAACGCCTATACATTTAAGGTTATATCTTTTATCAAATAACAACATACGTAGCAAAAAGATACATTGCCCCAATAATAACTGCAGTATACAGAAATGTTTTTCCAGTGACTCCTTTTGTTATTTGATCTCTTACCCTATCAAATACTCCAAAGACAAAAACCACCATCAAAACACCAAATATAATTTTACCCAATGGTGTCCTAAATGCATCATATGGATTATCAAACACAATCAATAAAAGTAAAATGTCCAAAACTCCTATTATTATCCCCACTATACTTAGCCTATTCCAAGTCTTTTCAGACATAGCATCACCTTCTTTCAATAGTGGTAGTAAAAAATCCTTGAATCGTTCATTATTTATTTTTACATTTTTTAAAACTATGTATTATATTTTGTTGCACCTTGTGCCCCTATACCGCGTCAAAATAACGAATAATAAATAGCTTTTCAAATTAGATTAGCGCGCCCTATATTATCCCTTCTCAGATCATTATGGATTGCCACTACAAAATTTTCGCTAACTGGCCCAATGATTCAATATCGGCGCCAATCTTATTAGAGATTAGCGCCCGATCGTATTATATGGTCAGCCGGTCATTGAACTGGTTGACCTATTTTTTATAGGTTTCATATGCTTGAGGAAGTCGGGGGAGGACGCTAGCGCCCGTGGGACTAGATCCCGTCCGCAATACTGTCCACCCCTTCCTTGTAGAAACATGTTTGAGGCTGGTTGGGACATGATCCCGTATAACAAGCGAAGCTATGAAACTACAAGGGATGTGAGGGGCGCACCGACGAATCTAATCAAAGGAGTTGTGATTACCTATGAATCCTGTCATCGGCCTGGATGTCGCAAAAGGAGAAAGCCAGGTTCAAGCCTTTTTACAAAGGAAAAAACCATATAAGAAAAGCTTTAAATTTGAACATCATCTACAAGGACTTCACGCTTTTTATCAGTTTTATCAAGAAGTGGAACAGGTTTCCGGACAACCTCCGGCTGTCATTTTTGAATCCACCGGGCACTATCATGAACCTGTGCTTCAATTTCTTGAGGATCAGGCTATAACCTATTATGTCATCAATCCGGTCATTTCCTATGAGGCTCGAAAAACAAGCCTCCGTAAGGTGAAAACAGACAAAATCGATGCCTTCCATCTGGGGGAGTTGTATTACAAAGAAGATCTGGAAGTGTTTCAAAGGAAAACCGAACAATACCTGAATCTGCGGCAATTAACCAGACAGCACAGCGCTTTAACGGACAGCTATGTTGAAATCAAACTTCAGTTTCAGGCTGCTTTGGATCAGATTTTCCCGGAGTTTCATAGCGTTTTTAGTAATCTTTGTGGCAAGTTGTCCCTGAACACTTTACTGCATTATCCGACTTCTGCGGATATTGAAGGGGTCTCTCAACAGGCATTGGCCACGGAGATGCGTCAACTCGGAGCAAGACGTTCCGATGCATGGTTTCTCGATAAAGCGGCTCAATTACAGGATGCGGCTGCCCGTAATCCCTTTCAAGAGCCAATCTGCCGTGGCCATGTCCTTAGCCTGCAGATGTACATCCAGATGATTTTTCAATACCAGGAACATCTATCCAAATTACGGAAGGAAATCAATGCCTTGGCCAAGACTTTTGACGATTATGCGTTGGTCCAATCCGTTCCCGGGGTCGGAGAAAAGATTGCAGCAACAATTATCTCCGAAATCGGGGGAATCGATCTGTTTGAACGCCCTAAGCAACTGGCCGCCTATGCGGGACTAGATCCAAGTGTTTTTGAGTCAGGCAAATTTAAAGCATCCATTAACCGTATCACGAAAAGAGGGTCATCAAGATTACGTCAGGCTCTTTATACGGCTGTGCAGTGCGGTATTGCCAAAAACCGAAACAAGAAACTTATAGCCTTTTATAATCGCAAAAGAAGCGAAGGCAAGCCTCACAAGGTCGCTGTGATTGCCTGTGCTAATAAACTTGTTCACTGGATCCATGTCATGTTAAAACGTCAAGAAGCCTTTGTAGATCAATCATGAGATGCATTTAAATTGCCAATCTTTTGAAACCTTATCAATTCAACGATAAGGGCTATTTGGCATGTCCGATTTTAGTGTAACATGTTTTTTTAAACTTTTTTACCTTTAATTGTTGACAGCTATTGGCTGGTATTATGGAATAGTCATTTCTCGTTAATTAGCTGGTATCGTATTGCAGAATAATGAATACCTTATGTAAAAAAGCATCCAATACCTCATCATTCAACAAGATATTGGACATTGTCTAGATAAAACCTATTTCGGAGAAACTCTTAATATTTAGTTACATTTGTCTGAATTTCTATCTAAATTTAGTTCCCTCGTTTTTTCAGCGCTCGGTCATATTTATTTAATAAAATATCCAAGCTCTGCGAAATAGATAAAACCTGTGGATCATTTGGATCGTTTTCATATGTTTTATACATTCTTTTCCTTGTTTCTTCTATCTTCCTTTTTAATTCTTTGATGCTACACAAACTTTCTTACTTCCTCTCCACCAATGTTGAATCTAATCCGTGGAGTGGAGATTTAAAACTGATTCAAAACTACATTGTACCCTTTTGAAATATAAATTGAGATTATTCTACTTCATAAGACTAACTTTACTGCTAGCATGTAACTTTCGTGAAGTAATTTTTTCACATTCGTGATACACATATTCGGTTTCAATTACAGCTATTCTTCCACCCTAGATAAAATTCTTCGTTATCCCTCGCATTAAATAAAATTGATTCCGACTCTCACCAAAACAATACTAAATTCCTGATTCTTTATATTTAGAAATTATTTATCCGCCCCCACCTTCATATATTATTTTGTCTCGTAGTTCCCAGGTCCAAGAATTTTCGTAATAACACTGATGATGCCGTTTTATTAATTAGTCAATTTCAAATTTAATTAAGAGATAACTTAGTACTTGATACCCATCTACTCGTTATATAAACATTCACGACTAGCAAAACCCAACATCTTAGTCAGAATACTACGTATATTGACAATTTTCTTTTATAAAGATAAAATTTAAGAGAGGAGTGGTTTAATGGGAATAAGTAAAAGATATTGTCATCTATGCAGAATTCCAGTATCGGTCAACCCATTCAATTTGTGTAGTAAATGCCTTGCTGACAGAAACAAGGTAATTCACTACATCATGAAACACCCACATTCATCCATTAGACAGGTTTCGATTGATACACAAGTGCCATTCGATAAGATTCAGAAACTTGCATCCTTAAAACATCACTCTTAAACTAAATAAATTAACTGTTAAATGGCCTTACAATGGAAATTGGGACGCTGTCCTTTTTTCCAGAACAGCGCCCGATTATGGAGCAATTCCAGTAAGATGTCAGTTTCTTTTCATTATATATAAACCTATAAAAATTGTTATTACCACCAAAATAATTGAAATTATAGGAACAGACATCCCTCCGTAGCTTACACTGGCTCCTCCTTTCACATAAGCTGCTGAACGCTGAATTGAATTAGAAAGCTGGTCAAATCCAATTGCTATTACAAAAGTAAGAAGGGAAAATCCGATTAAGACTAAACCTAACGTTCGTTTGTCCATATTACTTCACCTCAACTGAACGTTTAATATTCTTCGGGATTGACATAACGATAATAATATTCATGACATAAATAGGCTGCCAAGGCAGTCGATTGTTGTTCAATTTTTGCGCCCGATTGTTGAATAGCATGACTGACGTTTTTAAACAACTTTATTTTTTTGAAACAACATGCCCATCAAGCTAACACCGGTGAATGGCTTGAGTAGAGCATTTCAGGAAATTTGTATGTAAGACATATTAGTAAACAATTTAGTCGGCTCCTGCACAATAAGGAGCCGACTAAATTTATACTTTTTTTACTGTTTTACGAAGATCCATGTTGTTCATCTGCTCTAATGTTAGACGTATGTTGCGCTCTGCTCTTGCCTCGTAAAAATGGCAGCAAGGAAAGTAGACCAAGAATCGCTAATAGCGCACCAACCCACAAAGGTGACACAAGTCCGTATCCAGCGTCGATGGTTAATCCACCAATCGCGGAACCGATAACGATACCTAGGTTAATGACAGAGGTATGAATTGTGTTAACCAGCGATCCAGTGCCGGCAACCCGCATCACGCGGGTTGCCATAGCGGGATTCATTGGCACCCCCACTAGTCCGACCATGATAACGGCAATCATAGTGGTAGTTGGGCTTTCGGCAAAGAGGCCGAAGATAACCAATGCAACGGCAAGTGTGACAAGTCCGATGGTTAGAATAGGCATCATATAGTGATCGGCGAGCCTGCCGGTGATAATATTTCCGATAACGGTTGCCACACCATAGATCGCCAAGAGAAGTGGAACCATTTTGGTGGAGAAGCCTGTGAGATTTGTCAGGATCGGTGAAAAGTAACTGAACGCAGCAAATGTAGCACCAATGATCAACATGCTGGTAGCGTAGGCAGCCCACAGATTCCGATTCCTGAAAGCTCCCAGTTCACTCCGAATACGGACCGATTCCGGCTTGGGTGATGAAGGAATAGACACTTGCCCTAACAATCCCGACAGAAGAACCAGGACAACAACCGCCCAAAAACTCGCACGCCATCCGAAGTACTGGTCAAACATCGTTGCTGTTGGCAGCCCTATAGCGGTGGCGACCATTAGACCTCCAAGGACAATGGAAGCCGCCCGTCCGCGTAACCGGGGACCGACAAGGTTAAAGCAGATTGCAAGTGAAACACCAAAGCAGGCAGATGAGGAAATACCAGTGATCACCCGTGCAATCAGCATTACCTCATAGTTGGGGGCTACCGCACCAAGGATCTGCCCGACAAGGAAGACTAAGGAAAGTGCAAGAAAGGCTTGTTTCCGTGGTATCTTCAATAGTCCGACCGTCAACATCGGACCGCCTACAATCATACCAGCAGCGTAGGCAGAAATAAGGTATCCGATGGCTGCGATCGAAACCTCGAATTCTTCCGAGAGCGAGGGCATCATTCCGGCCACCATGAACTCGGATGTAGTCTGGGAAAAGATCATAAGACCTAACACGTAGATAGCAAATGGCATAAAAACAACTCCTATTCTTTATAAAAAATCTATGTATTGTAACGATCAGTACAAAATTAGACATAAATTATCTAAGTGATTAAAAACAAATTAAAAGGTCTCTTGTAAGAAAGATCAAGGGTATAGCAACACGGTGTCATAGTGCTGCCAGTGTACCCTCAACAACATCCAACAAGGCATCACGGTCTTGCTCGACTTTGGTAAGTACACGTAGTCCATAATAGCTGCTCCTGAAAAATCGGGCCAGTTCCAAGGAAGGACGCTTGGAAGTGATTTCACCTGAGCGTTGTCCAATTGCTATAACGTGGCATAATGCCTGTTCCAGACGTGCGAAGTGATGACGAACTGCACGCGCAACCTCGTGATCTTTCCTTCCACGCTCCATTGCAGCATTAATTGACAGACAACCTCTTCGATCTGGATCATTCAAATCAGTATCGATCACCCACTCCATTAAAGCGCGTAACCGGTCTTTAATAGGACCTGGATGTTCCAGTATTTCTAGTTGTGCTTGAAGACCTAATTCGACATACTGTAGCAGAGCTTGCTTGTAGAGATTTTGCTTGCTCCCAAAAGCATTGTACAGACTCCCCTTACCAAGACCTGTACTTTTACATAGGTCCTCCGTTGAACACGCATTAAAACCTTTAACCCAGAATACGTCCATCGCAGCTTCAATCACTTTCATATCTTTAAATTCTCGAGGTCTTCCACTCATGGAATTCATTCCTTTCTTGGTCCAGTAATTTTCATTTTAATGAAAGTCACATATCTACACTCTCCTACCATACAGAAGATATTTGTAATACTATTATAGATATTTTTGTACTGAATAGTCAAAAATATTACATAGCAGGATAACCCTTTCAGTAATTTATTCACAAAATCTGTTCCAGACTAAATTGACCCACAAAATGACTAAGCTTACTAATTTTCAGGGCATGATAAGATAAGCCCTAGATATCGTCTTTTTCGTTTTGTAGGTGATTATTTTCGTTAGCTTGATGGGCATGGGGTATCGCCAGCAAAACGCGGGAAACGTACTTTAAGCAGAAAATCTAAAAATGTAGTCTTCTTAGCTTGCTTTTTTTGGTGACTATTTACAATTTTTGTTTTTCATGATAATAGTTTAGTAGGTTGAATAGTCTAATATTTTAAAGGGGAGGAAGAAATCAATCATCAGGATATTCAATAAATAAGGGAGTGGATAATTTAAAACTTAAAAGAATTGGAATCTTGTCATTAGTATTAATAGCGATTTCCACTACAGCTTATGCTTCAACCCTTAAAAATGTAGTCGTTACTAAATACAAACTTATTTTAGATAAGAGTTCCTCCCCAACATCAATAGAATCCTCTATAGAATATACAAAAGAACCTTCACCATAGTAGAAAATTATTCATGTATAGGGAGTCAAAAACATGATGAAAAGAATTCTGTGAGGTGAATGTATGTTCCAATGGCTTACAGAGGTCGATAAACCTGTTGTTAGTAAAAATAAGGATACACATAGTGGTCTTAAGATAGAAAGATTAAGGGAAAATAATAATAAAAATGAAATTTCCAATATTTTCTCATTTATTTCTTCACCAGATATTATATTTAATATAAACTTTCTTACGATGCTACGCACTCCTACAAGTTTTTCGTTGAGTGTAATTTTAAATGAAATTGCGCCCCATTATGAAAAGGTACAAATGATAAAGATGAATGACATTGTTACAAAAATCAATCTTAAATTCCTGAAGAGTCATTCACAAAAGCTATTAAAGGAAGCCCTATTTAAAGAAACAAAAGATAGCATAATAAATGATATTTATAGGACCGATAAGCTATATATTCCATCGCATGAAACAAAACTTAAATATTTTAAAGTAAAGAGTAAATACATACAACCTGTCTCACATACCGACTTTGAAAGGGTGATGGACTTTATCGATAGTTCCTTTCTATCGAGTGGTGAATCATTCTCGTTAAGACCCTCTGGATGGGTACTAGAAGATGGGTTAAGAAATTCAATCGCGATTAGAACCTTTTCTTCCTTTTCAAAAGAAATAATTTTGGTAGTTGACTCAATAGACAATACAGTTATTGCTGTGGATATATATAAATAATTGAACTGAAAAAGGAGATTTGTAATAACATTCACCATCCTCTTCCAATGAATTGTGATACTCGTCTGCTATTGTGGGAAAACCGTAAAGCCTAAGTCAAGTATAATCATTAGAAAAAGGTAGGGAAAATATGAAAAAGAAATCTACTCATTTGAGGGCACTAGAGGGAAAAAGTAAGAGTGAGAAAAAGAAGATCAGAAAAGAATTTGAGGAAGTTAAGGAGAGGTTAGAGAAGGCACAAGCTAAATATGTACAAAAACCTAAGAGACAAAAGGCGACTACCAGTAAGGCTGAGAATAAGAAGTGGGAACAGAAAAGGAAAGATAGATATAATCAAAGAGTTTGGAAAGGTTGGCGTGACAAGGACATGGAAGAATACCCAGTAAAAACATACAACATTAAAGATATAGAAAAGGATACTTAGTGAACTGGTGGAGGGCGTAGACCCAAGGTCAAGAAACTAATCAAATATAACTCTTAACGTACGTTTCCCGCGTTTTGCTGGCGGTAGCCCGATAAGAAATAGAAATTATTCTGCTGATATTAATTGAGAAGGTCTCATCAAAATTATATAAAGATTTTTCAAGTATCGAACTTGAAAAATCTTGCTTTTCTTCGGGTTGCTGTGATGTCTTCCTACGTCTTTTCATCCTAGCATGCCGCGGTCACTGTCAAGGCATGCTCGAACCTCCTTCCGACGAAGGAAGGAGGTGAACATGACCGACGTTATCAACACTGTTTCGTCTGTGATCGTAGCAATTTGCTTCGTGATCGGGACGGTGTACACCGTTAAGGGGTACAACCGGGAGCACGCCCGAAAGGGAAAGCACCGGAAGTAACCGAGACCGGGGAGAAGGTTTCGTCCTTCTCCCCGGGTTTACTCCTAGATGGGAGATAACCAACGACATCTTTTAAAACATTCAATGTCAATTTAATCGGGGGGGTTCAATGAAACGATATGAAAACCAATCCTTTTCAGAATTAAAATGGAGATTTCATAAACCAAACTATGTACTTATTGCATTCGATGAATTCGATTTATTTTATAGAGGGTTTTATTCGCTTGAACAAGACTTAGTAGATAAACATCTCTATAGTATTACAACACCAGATATGGTTCTAAAAAATGAACAGGATGAAGAATTATGGCTTAATAACTACAAATGTGGTTATGGAGGTACAGGAGCACATAATAGTGAAAGTCTTTTAAAGAAGTGCAATATCCCAAATGAGTTTATTGATAAGGTTTTTTCGCATGATGTTTTTGAATTGAAAAGACACAATGATTTGTTCAACTTCAGTGGCGTTTCTAATAGCGTGTTTAGAAACCAGTCATTCTCTTTAAACAATGTATATTCCGATGGTGAAAAAATTATTTTTATCCAGGAGGCCGATCCATTTAATCGTAAATTGAACACCACTAGTCAAGATCGTATGTTTGATTTTATCAGTAAATATAGACAATTCTTTTTGTCCACCATTACTAGAATAAGTATTTTTCCAACAAAGCAGGATGCGGTTTCTAGGGGTTATTATAAAAAGAATATATATAGAAATCATAATAAAATATTTCAACTCATTATTGAAAATGAATATGAACAAATGTGGCTTAACCCACTCTTTGAAAAGAAGTCAAATGTATTGTTAGAACCTGAAATCCAGAACATTTTAGAGGTATTAGATGTTACTGTTAATACTAAAGTTCGCCCTAAATTAGAGTGGGTTAAAGAAAATATATTTAATCATGCTGCAGAGCCATTAGTTATTAATGTTGAACAGAAGGGATAATTCCCTTCTGTATTTTTACATCTTTGTTCATTTAGAGTACACCCTGTACATACAAAATGAAACCTATCAATTTTTCATTTAAATTGCGCAGTTTTAATATTTATTTTGCACGAACAACAAATAAAGGATCATACATTTTAAGCAAAACTAATGGATGATCCTTTTATATTTCTTCAACAAAAGCTACATATTTGTGTAGTGCAATATAGAAGTACAGAGATGTGCAATGAAAACGTACATAACTCTGCACTTCTTTTTTAGATAAAAAAAAGCCTTGCCAGCCATCCAATATAACTCTACTGTAATTGGTGTCGAATCAAACACAGTGGAGGTCGAGAGGATTGCTAGCAATGACTAAAATCAATCATATCAAAACTTTACGAAATCATGAAGACGTTTCTATTAATGAAATCGCTAATCGAGCTCAAGTGAATTGGCGTACCGCCAAGAAATATGCGGATGAAGAGCAAGTCCCAAAAGAAAAACAGATGGCTCGAAAAGGAATGATGTATGAGGAACATTGGGGAGAAATCGTAACGGACTGGCTTATAGAAGATCGAAAACTAAAGCCAAAACTGAGAAGGAAAAATAAGACCATATTTCAACAACTTCAAGGTCATGGGTTTGAAGGGTCCTACCGGACCGTCTGTTATTTCATTGCTGAGTGGAAAGAAGGAAAGAATAATTCAGAGGAAATTAAAGATAAAAATAGTGAAAGGTTAAATCACCCCCCGGCTGAAGCCCAAGTGGACTTTGGAATAACTGAAGCTGTTAAAGACGGTAAATTTATCGATGTTCATTGTTTAGTGATGAGCCTACCTTATAGTAATACAGCTTTAACTGTTCCTCTCCCGGGGGAAAATCAGGAATGCTTTTTATACGGGTTAAAGAAGATCTTCGAGCGACTGGGTGGAGTACCGCGAAAGCTTAGAATCGATAATTTGAAAGCCGCCGTTATTAAAGCAAGGGATAAGGATGGCGAAGCCATCTTTACAGATGAATTTCTTCAGTTCGCTAATTTCTATAGATTTGAAATCCAAGCGTGTAATGTGCGTAAGGGGAATGAGAAAGGGCACGTTGAAAATAAAGTAGGATATGTAAGATATAACTTCGTTACTCCTTCTCCAATCATAGAAAGCTATGAGGATCTAACCAATATCTTAAATGAAAAACTAGTACAAGATCGTCAGCGAATTCACTACTCAAAGGAAGTCCGTATTCAAGAATTGCTTGATGAAGAAATGAACCATGCCCTAGCTCTGCCGGAGGAAGATTATCCAATATTTAAAGAAACGAAGGTGACGGCTAACAAGTATGGAGAAATCACTATAGACAGCAAGAAGGAGCATATTCCTAAAGGATATAATTTTAGTTATCTTCATCTAGTACTTTATTGGGACCGTTATAAAGTGGTCTCTCCTTACGGAGAAATTCTTCACTCGGACTTTCGTCCATATATGAACAAAAGCCGAAATATTCCTTGGCTTTCCATTATGAGAGCCTGGGCGTCCAAACCAAGATCAGTTCCTTATTCAAGATATAACCCATATTTGCCAGGGCGCATAGCAGCTTATCTAAATATTGAATCACTTACTTTACGAAAAGAACGATTGCATTGGTTGATCAGCCTATTAATCAATCATGATATGGAGGAAATTAATGAAAGGTTTTATGATCTCCTCCAACACCAATCTGAAAGAATCTCTGATTCTACTTCCCATCCTTACGACGTTGATTGGTCCAAATACGACCTATTACAACCAAGCGCGAAAGAGGATGGTGAGCAGCGAATATGAACATTAGGGATATGTGTAAAAGCTTACGATTGGCTTATGTAGCTGACATTTACGAAAAAATTCCATTTGAAAATGAAACGCAATACTTAGAAGCACTCTTCCGTAAGGAATTTGAATTAAGAGAAGAAGCAAAAGCTGAACGTCTGATTAAAAAAGCAAAGTTCGTTAATTATAAAAACCTTGCGGATTTTCAATGGGGAGATCAAATAAGGTTTCCTCCTCAGCTAGATCGTACTGAATTGATAGATCTACACTTTATTTCTCCGAAAGAGAATGTAGTTCTAACAGGTTCTCCAGGTACAGGGAAGACTCATTTAGCGACAGGGTTAGGCCGGGAGGCGTGTAAGAAAGGCTATGAGGTCCGATTCTACCGAGTGTCTGATCTAGTTGATATGTTAGAAAGAATGTGGAGAGAAGGAAAGCTCCAACAGTTTAGGAATCGCTTTAAAAAAGTGGATCTAATCATTTTAGATGAGATGGGATACATTCCATTTAGTAAAGAAGGAGCCGAGCTGCTTTTTCAACTCATCACCGATTGGTATGAACAGAAGAGCATCATAATCACTTCAAACCTGGAATTTAGTCAATGGAATCGTATTTTTGTGGACTCGAGACTTACGGCAGCTTTGGTTGACCGGGTTATACATCATGCCCATGTACTTACATTTGCGGGAGATAGTTACAGAGTCAGCCATGCTTTATCAAGGCAAAACAACTGAACAAAATCGGCTGGCAAGCTTATGTATTTTTCATTGCATTATTATGTACTTTTCTATTGCAAAACACAATATTGTTGAATACTGTAATAAAGATAATTTTAAAAGCCAATAATAGTAATCTTCCACTATTGCCCCCTATAATGGATCATCTATTGACTCATAAAAATTCTAGACTTAATCCTACATAAATTAAAACTGAAACAACCGCAAAGCCAGAAAAGAATAATCCTTTCTGAAACTTTGTCCAATTTTTCATCCAACCCCAACGTTTTCGATCCACATCCAACCAAAAGAAATCGACTAATACTGCTAATATCACAATCAATAAAGCTGCGAAGGTACCCAAAGAACATCCCTCCATTTTTATTCTTATTTTAACTATACCATTATTAAACCAAATAATTCCAAGTTAATTGAGTAGTCATTTTATTGAGTTATCTCGAATTCATGTCTTCCAGATAATGGCCCGATTCTGGAACAATTCACCACATTTAATTGTATCAAACTTTTTTATGAATTATCGAACTTTATTTCAAAGCAACACAAAGTTTTATATTGCTGTACTTTGGATAAACATAAATGTAATATATTACATTTATGTTTACGTTTAATATTACATATTTAGTTAAATAACCATATATGTTTTTTTATTAGTTTAAACTTATTTTTCATGAATGCTTAGATCAATATAGGGGCTAATAAGTAAAAGATAAATAAATCCGCAAAAAAATTAGCACAATATATTCTCTTGCTAGAACTTTACATGCTATAATGCAGATACAATAGGATAAACGCATAGAGGGCAGGCAGCAATCCCTTTCAGGAAACTTCCTGAGGAGGGGAGGTGTTGCCGATGGATATATCAAATGTGCTTAACCTTATGATTTCTTTTGGGGTTTTGGTTGTATTGATTATGTCCAATAAAAACGAAAAAAAGTAATCCCTCATATGCGTTTGCGGCGCTCAGGGATTACCTTTCTCTAGTTGCCTAACCCTCTATAACGAGGTTAAGTCCTATTGTACTAGCCGTTGACGTTACCGCGTCAACGGTCTTTATTATTGTATGATCTTCTACATATAGTATACCCGATTTTTCTAAAAATGAAAACAGCATTATCTTTTGGAGTGCTTAAAGGAGATCACATACGTTATAGTAATGGTCTGACACTTTGTCAATTTTTTATACTTCCAAATATAAGCCTTTTCCATCTATTTTGGAAAAGGCTTATATTTTTTTAATAAAACTTACCAATCTTTTGCTTTTGAAGGCATAATATGAAAACCAATAAAGATAGCCAAAACCACGCCTTCTTCAAAAGAGAAGGATGGAGAAATATCTAGTTATCAACGCCCTGTCTCTCGCCCGACAGAAGTAAAAAAATCTGCTCATTTTTCGGAACGATTCTACAAAAGAACCGCCCCGAAAATGTAACAGGATTTAAGTCAAAAAGAAGCCTATCAAAACTAACCAGTCCTTACATCTTACTACACCCATGATTAACTGGTTATGCTCTAATATCTTCGCCAATAATTATAAACTAATAAAAATAATTATTAAAGTCCCAGAAGAATACATATAACCAATAAAAGGAGGGAATGGCGAACGATGACGTTGATATTACCTATATTCGATTTCTGGTAACATCAAAAATTCATTCAGCATTGATGACCGTGATATAAATCGATTTCGTTTGACCCGTCATATTGGTGAACATGAATGTCGTCACTATAACAAGCACCAAGTTGGTGATTGGGTTCATCAACTCCATGAGAAGCGCTTCAGGAGGCAGAACCATTCTGGATTGCATTGCCTTATAACCAGGCATATTTTGCATGAGTAACGGCCCCTTTTTTAAATCCTTCGCTATTGGGGTTTCTTTTATCCCCCAATCTGAATTTTTTATTTCTGTATGTTATATTAACTCCAGGAAACCAACAAGGGGTGATACAATATGATAGTACAACATAATAGTGAACGGAAATGCACAATAGGAGGTTTAATATTTTACAAAGATAATGAACGCCAGAAAAAAATTTGGGAAGTAATTCACTACAAATTAGATGATTGGTGTGAATATGAAGTCTATCACGTAGATGGCATGGGGTTAATACCTAAATTGAAGGCTTATTTGTACGATGAAAATTATAATGTTCTTCACTGGGTTGTTATTTATGGAATCAATAATGATTCTGTGAGGATTGAGATATTTGACCAGGAACCAAAATAAAAAGGAGACCTCAACTGTGTAAATAAATATAGGTTTTTATCTAACCCTATGGCAGGACCTTGCAAGTCAGCGAAAAAACAACAATAGAGGACAGTACTCCTGCCCTCCCTGCCTATGAGCTTATTTAATTAGTTTGGATTGGATGATATACCGCTCGGGTGCACTGCCCACATAATCGAATGGATAGCACGTTGTTAGGGTCAAAGTTGGTTTTTTCTTTTTTGTGATTACTGTTCGATCGTCTGGTTCTGTTATCCATATTTTTGTAATTTGGTAGGAATAAGTTTTCCCCTTGTATTCCAATGATAATTGGTCACCCACTTCAAGTTCTCCCAACTCTGTGAAAACAGTATCCCGATGCCCGCTTAACACGGTATGTCCACCTTCTAAGTTTGGAACTGTTGTCCATTTACTAACATACATGCCTACACCTTTTTGAAGTGCTACTGAACCGGTACCCCAATACACCTCAAACACAGAATTAATTTCGGGAATAATCAATTCTGCCATATGCTTTCCTTCCGAAAAATCACCGTTAAGCGTTGAAAAGCTTTTTGATGCTTGCGGACTTTTTTTGGTACCACTATCTTTATCCTTTGCTCGATGTTTTGGAGTCACCTTTTTTTCACGCTCCGACTGACTCTTTTTGTTTGTAAGTGTACCTGCATCGATTGCTTTAACGGACTGGGTGCTTTTCCACCATTCATAGGTGTTCCAAGCACTAAATAATAATCCAAAGGCTATAAGTGTAATCGCTAAAAGTTTTATTTTTGACCCCACCATTATTCCTCCTTTGGAAAATTAGTTAAATCGTTTCTTCCGGAAAAAGAATAATATTGTGCCAACAAGTGCGATAGTAAGACCGGTTGCTGCATTTGTCAGACTGTCACTTGATGTTTTCGGCAGCTTTCCACCGATTTGTTCCTTATCCCCTTTATCATTGTTCTGGTCATTATTTTCTACCGGGGTTTCCACATCCTTTTCAATTGCCTGATCCGCAACTTTCTTTTTAATCACTTGTCCGTCTGATTTAATTTCAAATTGGAATTCGTTTTCATTCAAACTGTAGCCTTCAGGTGCTTTTATTTCTTTGAATGTATATTTGCCATAAGGTAATTTCATAGAAGCAATACCATCTTCATTCGTGACAATTGTGGATACCTCTTCATCTGCTTCATTGTAAATGGTAAATTCAGCACCTTGTAATGCTTTCTTTGTTTCAGCATCTACTTTAATAATTTCCAAGAGACCTTGAATGCGTTCGTTTTTTACCGTTAGAACCGTCTTTTTACCGTTTTTCACGTGAACATCGTATTCTGTTTCGTTTAATGTATAACCTTCTGGCACTTTTGTTTCATATACCATGAAATCACCAGGTTTTAGATTTTCAAAAACTACCAAGCCTTCTTCATTTGATGTACCTTCCGCAATAACCTCGCCTTGACTGTTTTTGACCTCAAATGTTACACCTTGAAGCGGATTACCTTGTTTATCCACCTTCTTTACAACAAGGTCTCCTGCTGCTTCCCATGATACAGCAACTTCCGTTGATTTATTTTTAGTAATTGGGATTAATTCAACAACATCTTGAACATCGTGAGGTGTGCCTTCATATGCCATCGTCCTTGTTTTTTCTAGTGCGCCGTCAATTGTAATAGAAAAATTACCACTTTGTGCAGCATTAAAAATTACTCTGAAACCTTCTCCAACATTGAACTTTTCTTTCGCCACACCATTTCCGTTAACGACTTTTGCTTCCTTTGGAGCTCCTTGTAAGGAAACACTATATGTTCCCTGATCTCCAACGACCTGAATAACTGGAGTCACATATTTTCCATCAGCTGGTGTTGCTTTAACTTTCTCATTCGACACTTTCAAGACAGCCTTATCTGAATAATTAAGTTGCTTAGCCTCATTCAAAATATTTCTAGCTGCCTCTTCAATACTGGCATTATGAAATTTCAGATCTGACCAAGCAAAAGCCCCGCTTGCAATATACAAAGCAACCTGAGTGGCATATAGCGCTTTGTCGTTATTCAACCCCAAATTATTTTGGGGATAACCAACACGCAACACATTTGCTTCAAGCTCACTCACTGGTCCGATTGGTTTAAGGTTCTCTCCTCTAGGCGTATCATAATTTGGCGACAAACAGTAAACCAGATTTCCGTTCGCATCTTCCTTTACATATGTATAGAGCCAGCCACCATTATCGCTGCGTGAAACCCAACCTTCACCAAGCGGTTCGGATACAGGGTTAATAACTTTTGCAAAACTGGTTTGTGCAAACAAACTAAACAATAGCAAAATTAACCCCAATACTGAAAATACCTTCTTCCCCATGTAACCTCTCCTTTTCCCGAAAAAATGTAAAAACTCACCATATTCATAATACATGACCATTCCATTTATTACCACAGTATTAATATTTTGTAACTAAAACATTACAGATAATTGCCAAATGAGAAAGGACAAGGAATAGTCCCTTGTCCTCGTAAAAAATTCATTTCTATTTATGGAATCCCAGCATGCTTTCAATATACTGCCTTTTTTACTAATCACCTTGACTATTCGAAAACGTAACGTCTGTTTGCTTCTTTTCTAAACGAATTTCAAGTCGGGTAATTTTTTCTTTATCTTCTAAGAGTTCTTTTCTATTTTGGTTAACAAGTTGTTCAAAATTCAAATTCTTACGTCGCATGTTACACACCCCTTTTCAGTATACTTCTTTTTAGTATAACCTAAACTTATCAGAAAATACTCAACTCTTTTGAACATTTTGTTAAAAACAGATCTCTTATATACAAATTGGTAAAATCTATCGCTTCCCTAAAGTCAATTAGCCTTATTCCACCATAAGTATTCACATTAGTATTACTCTCAAATTAATTAAAAAAGCTTATTTTTTCTTATTTGGTACAACTTATTTTCTACACTAAAAAGCCATACCTCTGAATAGGAGCATGACTTTTTACGTTCAAATAATATTACGTTTATGTTTACATTTTATATTACATATTTTATTACATAACCATATACTTAAAAATTTATTTAAACTCGTTTTCAATATCATCTAAGGCACTTTCAATTGCGTAGTTAATAAATTCCGTTTTGAATCCATGTTTATTTTTGGCCAACTTATCCAACCGTTTTAATAATTCATTCTCTACAAGAAATGTTCTTCTACTATGCGAGTCCTCTACTTTCTTTTCATTAAATTTTGATTTTAAGCGATTTTTCTTCTCACTTCTATCTTCATTTTTTTCTTCTGATTCATTTTCTTTAGATCCACCTTTACTATTATCCAGCTTACCCTCTTTAGAATCTTCTTTTTGCCCCATATCTTCAGTTTCCTCTAATATTGCTCCCTCCTTAGTTGATACAATTTCCTCATTTTCTTTCTCTACATCTTCAGTCATTAATTGACTTGGATTGTTTTTTCTCATATTCTCAAATCTTTGTCGCATTTTTTCAGCATTAGATTTACTCATTCTTGGACACTCCCATTCGGTTTAAAACTTCCTTATAAAAATCCTCATATTGTGACAATGCATCGTTTATCTCATGATTATCTTCAAATCCATAAAACGATAACCTGCCTGTACTAGCTTTTCTTGATATAATCGTGTCAAATACTAGGTCTGGATAATCACCAGCAATTATTTCGTTAAACATCTTGGCGTCAGTCCTTCTTTTATCCGTAAGTGTCCGTAGAATTCCAATAGGTTCCACCTTGTTTAGTTTTCTTTCTTGGGCTGCATAAATGGAATCTAAAAAGTTAGGAATAGCAGAATAACAAAATTTTGAACACTCAAATAATGTTATTACGTAATCACTAGCTACAAGTGCATTTGTTGTTTGCTCAGATAAGGCCGGCGGTGTATCAATAACTACATAATCATAATCATCTTTTATTTCTTCTAACATTATATGAACCTGCTCATATGGAGTCCCGTCATAAGGTAATCGTTCGTCATTAGTTCCAATCCGTTTTGTGTATAACCAACGCGCAAATAAAGCAAGATAATTATTAGCTGGTAAAAGATGAAGATTTTCATTCACTTCGTATATGTAATCTTTAGGTTGTTTTGTTATAATCGCTTCAAATACAGATTTTCCAACAAAATCATTTGAAGGTAGATCCGTTAATAGTTCACTGAGGTTCCCCTGCGAATCCATGTCTATTGCCAATACTTTACTTCCATCTCTAACTAGTAAATGCGCCAACACACCAGCTGTAGTGCTTTTGCCTACACCACCCTTTTGAAGTCCTAATGAAATAATAGTCGCCACAAATGATCTCTCCTTTAAGGGTATTATATTAATTATATCATAAAAAAAACATAAACAATTATTCAATCATAACAACATACGAAAACAAAAATGTTTTTATTTACCTTTCATGAAATGTTTATACATGCAAAAACATTTACGTTTATGTGTACATTTAATATTAAACATCTGTTTATTTTTAAGTATGCTTGAATATTAAGCATCTTATATAATTTGTTGAAACAAAAATAAGAGCAAAGGTAACAAAATCAATAGAAGGAACGGAACTTCAGTATAAAGAGATCAGAAATCATTAAACTTTTACGAAAACAATTCAGTTTTTGTAAAAGTTTAAGTTTATGTATACAATTAATATTAAGATTGCTCCATTTAATTAAAAGCATAGTCAATTTTTTTATCGAAGATTATTTCTTAAGAAAAGGAATATTACTTTTTTGCAAAAGAGGATTCAAATATTTTATTTAATAAAAACGAGTAAACAATATACTTCATAAAATAGCTGAAGGAGAGACAGGCTTTTTGACATTACCTTTTGCAGGAATAAGCCAAAAAATGCAGTAAAAACAGGTGGATTCAGAAAGATTTATTCAATTTTTTTTAGCCAGTGCCTTATAGATATCTTTGACAGATTCATTGTTATTGATTTAGAAGTACTATAAACACCTAGATAGGGCAAAACAATTTGAACTCCAGGTAAAACCTTTAAATCAAACGGATAATGCCCCACAATTCATTTTTAGGGCTTGTGAGGCTTGTTATATGAAAAAACACCAAATATGAATGCTGACGTCGAAAAATGACTATTAATCGGCTGGTTGAATTTTAAAAAGGCCATTAGAATTTTATAACAATCGGCAAATTTGCAGTCTAAAAAAAGAAATTTATATTAAAATATAAAAAGCCACTTTTTCGGTTCCTTTATTATGTTATTGGATCTTATTAATAAGTTTCTTATAACAACAACGGTTATTGTTGTTGTTTTATATATTATATATTGTAATTGTTATAATGATTTATATGTTTTAGAGAAGGTTAAGGTATTGATATAAGTGAATTTATATTGTCTAAATGCCACTTAATCGGTTCGAAAGACCACAATTTCGGTTTATAATGCCACAATTTCGATTCGAAAGGCCACATTATCGGTTCGGAAAAGATCACAAATTCGGTTCAAAAAGCCACAATTTCGATTCAATAGCCACACATTCGGTTCGAAGGGCCACATTATCGGTTCAATAGTTAGCTCATATGGTTTCCATACTTAGATCTGCTTATTACACATCTAGACTTCATGGTTATATCATTATTAAATGCCACAATTTCGATTCGGGTATATTCATATATTTAAAACCACAATTTCGGTTCATTTTTGAATAAATCATATAAAAAGATTATTTTAGATAAGTTAAAGCCACATAAATAATTTTTTGTGGTATAATTTACTAAATTAGATCTATCAAAGTGGGTGATAAAGTTGATGAAAAATAACCTCGTTACACAATCTAATAGACTAATAGAAGCAAGATACAAACAGCCTTTAACTGCTAGAGAGCAAAAGATAATTTTAACGATGGTTAGTATGATTCAACCTGGAGATGACGATTTTTATACATATAGTATATCTGTTAAAGAATTTCACGATATGTTAGGTCTTGAAGGTCGTGAAAAGTATACAGAGATTAAAAAGATTGTAGAAAACCTTATGACAAAACTGATTGAGATACCAGAGGAAGATGGCGGATGGACATTAACGCATTGGGTTTCTGTAGGGCGATACATAAGTGGCGAAGGAATGATAAAATTAAAATTCGATCCAATCCTGAAACCATACCTGCTTGAATTAAAAAGGGCTTTTACATCGTATAAGTTAAGCAATATTTTATCATTGAATAGCATGTATGCTATACGACTGTACGAGTTAACAAAGAAGTGGGAGAAGCTGGATAAATTTGAAATTTCCATTGTAGATTTTAAAGAAAAAATGGGAATAAAGGCAGGCACTTATGCCAAATATAATCATCTTAAGCAAAGGGTGTTAAAGACATCAATTAATGAAGTTAACAATAAAACAGATATTGATGTTACCTTTGAGGAAATTAAACAAGGAAGGAAAGTAGCGAAACTAGCATTTTTTATAAAACGTAAGAATAAAAAAGAACTTACATCATTAAATAATTCTGTTATTAATGGATACGACAAGGAACTGTTTGATGATTTGAACCATTTGGCAGAGGGATATAGTATTTCTTTGTCTGCCTTTAAAAAAATAAAAAATGCTGCAATAGGATTATATCAGGATGATGTACAAACCCAGTTGGAAAACATGGTTAAAATAATTAATATAGGTTTTCGCCAGGGTGAAATAACGAGTCCGGTTGGTTTAATGATACACTTGATAAAAGAAAAGATGGAACTTGCTGCAAACGGTTATGATCCAAGTTTTGAAAAACCATCTGGGGAGGTCTTACCTGATTGGTTTAAAAATCGTAAGCAACAGAAATCCTCTAAAGAAGATAATATAGCAGAAACAAAGGAAGTGGAAAGAAAACGACAGATTGAATTTGATGAACTACTTGCTGAATTTACATAACGATAAACAATGGCAAATATTGTTTATGCACACCAAAAAATTAAAAATAAAAGGCACTGTAATCGATAAGGTTACGGTGCCTTATTAAATTTATCTAGCTTTTTACTATTTACATAATCCGCAAACATTTGAAGCAAATCCTCAGTATCTTTAACTGACAAGTGTTCACATTCAAAATACTTTTCAAGTAATGCACCTTTTTGAATTAACCTTCTAGTACGTATTTTTCTCTCCTTATATTTATCCCTATTAATATCCAACTCTAGATCATTAATTCTTGCTTGAATACGTTCAATTTTATTCATGGTATCAATCCTAATTGCTATAAGATGGTTCATTTTGGTTTTGGACTGTTTTTTCATTATATTGATCAGCAAGTAAATTTATTAATTCAAGTGCTTGTTTTTCATCCTCATAATCTAGTTGAAATGTTTTTAAGAATTGTTTACCAATTCGCGATTCAACTTTAGTTTTTTCTTCTTTTATTTGTCTTTTTAGTTCTTCGATTTGCTCTTGTTTGGTTTGAATTTTATTTACCATATTTCAATCATCCTTTCGGGAGAAAATTATTTATCTCATTATGGCATATTCATCCTCCCTTTGTAAAGTTTTCCATTTTATGATATAATGTTTCCCAAGTTCAAAAGGACGAAGGGCGCACTTATGCACCTTTGTTTTCTTTCGAAAACAAGATGCCGTGCTTTTTGCTCTGTTGAGCAAAGAAGGCTATCGCCTTCAAAATTATTTGCGGAAAAATTCGCTTTCGCTCATGTTAAAAGAAAGGAAGTTCAATCATGGCAATTTATCATTTCTCAGGTCAGATGATTTCCAGAGGAAAGGGGCAATCGTCTATTGCAGCAGCGGCCTATAGAAGCAGTGAAAAATTATATAGTGAACGCTATGACAAAATAAATGATTATAGTCGTTTAGTGAAACCCGATTCTTTTATTCTGTCGCCAGATAATGCGCCTAAATGGACTAATAATCGTGAGCAACTTTGGAATGAAGTTGAAAAAATTGAAAAACAAAAAAATGCACAACTGGCAAGAGAATTTAATGTAGCTTTACCTGTTGAATTATCAAATGATCAGCAGCGCAAGTTAGCAAAGGATTTTTGCCAAGATGCTTTTGTGAATGAAGGCATGGTAGCTGATATTTCCATTCATAGGGATGATATAAAAAATCCTCATTTTCATGTCATGTTGACTACAAGGGGTTTTAAAGAAAATGGTGAATGGGATGCTAAAGCATCAAAAATTAAGCAAGAAAATGGAAAAGAAAAACGTATCAATAAAACCAACTGGGGAGATCGAGAAACTTTTCAAAAATGGCGTGGAATGTGGGCCGACTATGCAAATGATTCATTAGAAAGAAACGGGTACGAACAAAGGGTTTCTCACAAATCACACAAGGAATTAAATAAACAAGAAGAACCAACTATTCATGAAGGTTATTTTGCCCAAAAAATGGGTGATGATTCAGAGCGCGTTTCCTTTAATAATGAGATCCGCAAACATAATCAAAAAGTTGTTCAGTTACATGAGTTAAAGCAGGAGAGGGAAAAATTAAAAGAAGCCCAAAAAATTGCTCGCAACTTTTCTCCGGAGGAAAAGAAAACCATTGCACAAGAAGCCAAACAACTAAAGATGTTTGTGTCATTTCGTAATATTAAAGAGAAAGAAAAAATGCTGGAACGGTGGGAGTATTCTACGCTTAAGAACAGCACCAGAGCAGAAGATAGATCAAAAACGCTGCATACGATCCATGATGTGAAAGCACGATTGCAAAATGTTGATGCTATCTTATCAAAGGAAGCGAATCGGTTTTTAGACAAACATTATCCTGACATCAATAAAGATGTGTATAGTGACTTTGCTAAAAAATATATGGTGGATGCAGCTGTAACTGATAACCATATTTTTGGAAATGAAGAAGCTAAAAAGCTCCTTCAAGAAGGGGAACAAGAGCATGTTAATCATGAATTATCGACACTGATTCAAAATCGTCATTACTCTTACACGAAAATAAAGAATGAGAATGAACAACTATCGGATACGTTCAATAATCTGGTGAAGGTATATCGAATTGACTTCAATAAACCGAAGACATTTAATCGGTTGGATTCCAGTATTCAGCAAAAGGTTGAAAGTACATTTAAACGCAAACAATCAACTGATAAAGCACTAACATTTTTAAATGAGCACTATAATAATCAGCTGAAAAGGTTTTACGGTGACGATATTGGAAGCGATATGACCATTAATGAAAAGGAATTAATTGTTGGATTTAGTGAGTACTTCGAAAAACCAGTATCTTTGCAAAAGGATAATGCGGAGGTTGATCTTTTCCGGTTTACTACAGTTGAAAAAGAACAAATTATCGATGTACTTCATAACTATTTGCATAATAAGCCAACCAAACCTGATGTAGAAACACGTTTTGCGGAGGTATTATCAGGTAATGCGGCTGTTCAACAATATTTCGTAGCCGAATGTAAAGATACAAAGGATTTATCTGTTGAAAGTGAAGCAAAACTGGATGAAGTCTTATCATCTTATGAACCAGAAAATCAAGCGTTTATTTCCTTTAATGATACCCGTTCCATTCGACCATTATCATCAATGGTGCAAGCTGCAGAAAATACATTGGAAAAATCATTGAAGCAAGCTGATTATGCAGAGCGTGAGAAAGTACAGGAAATGAAACGATTGCAAAACCGTCAAAGGAACAAAGGTTTGGGAAGGTAATCTCTTACAGGTGTTGGCATGAACGTCTTAAAACTTATATTATACAAAAAGGAGGGGAATTTATGAGAACTAATATACCTGTAAGAGATGAAGTGAAACAAGTATTGCAAAAACGAAGTAATGCTATTGGATCTACACTGCCGGGAATCGCCATCGTACACCTGTATTACCATTTACATATTCATGGGAATAAAGAAAACTCTTATGAAATTAAAGACGTACAGTATTTTATGCAGCAAGAAAAAGCTGAATCAATCACTATTCAAGTGCCCAAAGATTTGTATAAAAAATATATCCAACATATGCAGTATGAATATAACTTCTCCAATTTACTCGGATATGTATTGGAACAATCTATTTCGGAAACGGACAAGCTATGGCAACCAGTTCAGAACTTAGAAAATAAATTGACCTTAACGAATTTTAGGGTGTCACAACCAACTAAAACATTACTGGAAGATTTATTTAAACAAACAAATATTACAAAAACAGCTCTTATTAATTTTTCATTATTAGTTCATAAAGCACATGATGATCATGATTTAATGCCGATGCAAACACAAGAAATGAAAAATCTACAATTAGGAGTTCGTCTTACGCCCTTCTTAAAAGAATATTTACAGCAACAAGCCAAACTACTTGATATCAGCGCAAGTTTATTTTTGGAAAATAACCTTAAAAATTTCCAGAAGTTACTGGAAATCAATACTAATCAATGATATTATATAAATACATAACATTAATTGTTATAATTTTATACATATAAGGAGGTGGTATTATTTCTGCGCCCCGGAAAGTTTCTATCTCATATGAAGTTTTTATGAATGAGAACATTATCCTGACCGCAGGAAAGGACAAAGGCATGTTATACGATTCGTTTCGAGCATTATCAGAACAAGATAAACTTCATTGGCAAACTACGCATACTAAACCAATTTCCACATTACGAAAACAAATTATGCAGGAAAAAGCCGAGAGGGGAACTTCCATCAGTAAGGGGAAATTGGAAAATTATTTATTGCGAAAAGGAACTTCTTTACAAGAGATGGATCAACTTGAACATATTTCCATGGATGCTTTACATGAAAAGTCACTCAAAATGAATCGTGGTGCAATAGAAGTGCAATTTGCAGGCTCGGCTATCTTAGAAGGTTTCTTTGAATTATTTGGACTCACAACACATAAAGCATTGCAACGATATGAAAATCAGGTTCATTGTCTTAAAACTGAGCAGGGGTATTATTTAGGAAAAGTTCAGCACGATGGAAGTATGAACAAACTTACAACCTATTTAACCAAACAAAATGCAGAAAAGAGATTAAAAGAAATGGAAGATCTGAAACAAGGTCAAAAGCAACATTTCGAATTAAATCGAACAATCAAGAGGGAGGATGACCAATGAATTTATATCTTTTAGCAGGTATTGGAGGAAGAATTAATTCTGCATTATCACAAATCCAAGGTATATTGACAGGTTTAGTTGTCATTGTGGGTATTTGTATTTCGCTCTTTATCCTTATTACGAGCATGCATAAATTAAAAAATCCACATGAAAAAGATGAGGTTTTTCGTTCTATCGGACGTGTGATGGGGGCTGTAGCTTTAGGTGCTGCAATTGTTTGGATTACTCCATGGGTATTCCAGCTTTTCCAATAAGAAAGAAGGCTAAATATGGATGAAAATAAAAAAGGCAAACACTTTTCATTTCCCGAAGATGTTCAGGCAGATTACAACATTGTAGCCGGAGTGTCTCTGAAAAGCTTTGTATTTATTATATTGCCGTTTACCCTGGTTGGTATTGGAATTATCCTAATACCTCCGTATACAACTTTACTGTTGATTATTCGGATATTTATTGGAGCTATGGTTGCATTAACAGGACTTGCGATTGTGATAGCAAAGCCAATCCCAGAAAGGCGAAATATAACACTTTTGAATTGGTTAAGGCAACAACAGGATTTTCGTAATCGTAAGAAGTTATTTTATATCAAGAAGCAGCGAAAAGATCATTTTTAAAGCAAGGTGATAATGTGTTTAAAACGAAAAAAGAAAAACCATATGAAATGTCATTGGCTGAACATGAACAACAGCGTGAACACAGTCATTCTATACAGGACATGTCACTATTAAAGGCTCAGTATCTTGAATATGTATTGTTGGATAATAATACGTTAGTTGCTGCTTTGGATGCAACAGGTATTAATATGGAACTCTTCAATGAATTTGAACAAACCAATGTGTTTGAAGATTATGCTTCATTTCTGACCAGTTATTTTTCCGGCAACTCAACAAATACATCTATTCAAACATTAGATATGACAGTTCCGGTAGATTGGAAGCCTTATCTTCTATCATGGAGAAATCGATTGATGCAGGCTGAAAAAGAAAACGATCCAATTAAACAAAGTTTAATCAGTTCATATATACAGCATTACGAAGATATTCGAGATAAATCGAAAATGACTACGAAGAAACATCTTATTGTAATCAGCGAAAAGGTGAGAGAGGGAACAATCGAAGCACTAGACATGGCAGCTAAAAACCTAGATGAAAAAGTAGAAGAACTAAAACGATCATTAGAAAGCACTTTTCTTGATTACGACGTAGCCGTGCGGAAGTTAAATGCCAATGAGTATAAGGATATTTTGTACTGGTTTATGAACTTTAATCGCAGATAAAGAAAGGGGTGAGTAAATGTCTGTTTTACGTTCTTTTTTGTTACCATTTTCTAAAAGCAAATCAGAAGGATCCGTTAAAAATGAACAGCAACAAGAGGAAACTATTCAGGAAGTCATTGACACTGCATCACTTGACGATATTTACCCATTTTCATGGGAAGAAAAGGCTGATCATATTGAAGCCGGAAGCAACTATATTCGGATTTTAACGATTACTGGTTATCCAAGTGAACAGTTTGGAAATTGGTTATCTGAATTAAAACGTAAAAAAGGAAATATCACGATTTCGCAACATCTACAATCAGCGGACGATTCTAAAATGGTACATCATTATAACGAGTTAATTAAAAATAAAACAGTTGAAATGGAAAAAAGCGTTGATCCATACCATAAGAAACAACTTAAGAAAGCCATAAATTCAGCTAATAATGAACTGGATAAATACCTAGAATCACAAACAACATACCTGGAACAATCAACGTACATCTTCCTGCAAGCTAAAAGTATGGACGAATTAGATAATTTAAATGAAAATATCCGAAAAACCTTACAAAAACTAGGGTTAAAAGAGTTAACACCAAACAAAGCCATGCATCATGCTTTTTGGTCTGCACTTCCAATTCAACAGAATTTATTAAAAGATTACACCTCACGATTAAGCAACACAGAAGCAGCTTCCTCTTTTATGCCATTTGATGATGCTGAAATTTTGGATTTATCACCAACAAGCCAAATTGAAGGTGTAAACCGTGAAACAGGTTCGTTAATTGGCGTTAACTATTTGGATGAAGAAAAGGTATTAAATCAAAACATGGTTATCATTGGCACATCCGGCGTAGGGAAAACAACGTATATTGTTCAGAAAATCATGCGTACGTTTGCAATGGGATTCCGGTCGTTCATAATCGATCCTGAGAATGAATACTCCGAAATTGTTAAAGCGTTAGGCGGTCAGGTTATTCATTTATCTTCTAATGCATTAACCAAAATTAATCCCTTTGAAATATTTAGTTCGGACACAGGTAATAATCAGCAACATGAGTCAATGGAGTACCTTATAAAAAATAAAATTCAACGTTTAAAAACGTTTTTTCAAGTTATCAAACCGGATTTAAGCCAAGTTGAAAAGGCTATTTTAGATCGGGTTATTCATAATACCTACGTTAATAAAGGCGTTTATACATTCCAGTCTATTGATGATATGACAGCTGAGGATTTTCCCATCTTATCCGACTTATATCATGAATTGGGAAAATTAAAACAGGATGATATAGAGCGATTCGAACGAGTGAAAGACTTCTATTACATTTTAGAAAGTTACTGTACAGGATCTAACACCATTTTTAATGGTTATACGAATGTAAGCCTGGAAAGCCAAATCGTTAGTTTTAACTTATTCCAATTACAAAATGAAGTTGATGTACAGGCAGCAGCTTACCTGAATACATTTTCATATCTATGGGATGCCATTACCAAAAACAAAGATGAAACTGTCTATTGCTTTATAGATGAGTTCCACTTTTTATCCAAAAATCCGGATTCCATGCGATTCTTTTATGACGCCTATAAGCGATTTAGAAAATATAATGCGGGTGCTATTGCTGGAACACAGCAAATCCAAGATGTGTTAGATGCTGCGGATAATTTAGGACCATCCATTATTGGTAACAGCTTTACAAAGGTTTTCTTTGGATTAGACAACAGTGGTGTAGATGAGTTAATGGAACGGTTGAAAGAAAACTTTTCGGAGGAAGAAAAACAATTATTGCGAGCAAGACGTCAGGGCGAAGCTTTATATGTTCATGGTTCCAACCGAGCATTTATGAAAGTAGAACTCACAAAAGAAGAATTACGTTTATGGAATCAACAGCGGTATGAAAAAGAATATAAAGTCAGTGCCGAAGAAAAACCAAACTATGAAGATGAAATCATTTTAACCAAGACAGAACGAGAAGAAGCCAAAGCGTTCTCCATGTCGTAAAAAAGGAGGTTTACCATGAAAATTCATAATTTAGGATTTGGCAGTATCAAGCAGATCAATGAAACACTATCGTTGCAATTTACCGAAAAGAATTCCCAACCAATTGAAGAAAAAGAATTGCAGCAATTGAAGGCAGCACATAATCAATATAAAGACTTGCTTCCATTACAAAGCATTGAACGAGAGAACGGCCGGGTGAATGTTGTTTATGAAATTCCTGAAGAACACATTAATCTGGAAGCATTAAAAAAAGAAACGTTACCCGTTCGAATGGCAGCAGTAAAAAGTGTATTAGAAATGGAACCATTGTCGAAAAATAAATGGATTTCACTACATCCGAGTACCGTGTTTTTTCGTCCAATGACCACCACCAAATTTGCTTATATGGATGTCTTTCATCTAATGGACCAGCAGGAATATACAGCGTTGGAACAATATAAGGCATTGGCTTATAGTTTAATTTCGTGTCAATCCTATGAGGCATTTTTACGGCATGGGATAGATGCATATAAAAAGAAGAAGCTATTCACTTCAAGGCAAGAACAAGCGCAGATTAATAAATTGATGGCAACCATTAAGGAAACAGAAACCCTTAAGGGTTTACAGGAAGACCTTCAGGACAGTTATGATTATACGCAGTATCAATATTTCCAAGATATTGTATCCATTAAACAACGTGCTAAAAAACGTTACCGAAGGCTAGTTATGACAACTGTTGTTATTTTGGGGATTGGTGCAATTAGCGGTTATCTATTTACCGATATGAAGCAAGAAGCCCTAGCGAAGAAATACGAAGAAAAAATGGAAATGAAAGAGTTAAAGATTGATAAAGTTCATGCGGTTGAAAATGGTAATTTCAAAAATGTAATAACAATCATGGAACAAATGGAGCAAAGCAAAGAAGCCATCACCGATTTCCTTTACTCGCATGAACAATATCAACTGGGATTGTCTTACAATCCTACTATCAAAAGTGTGAAAAAGGTTGTTTCTATTTTATATGAAAAAGGCCAGAAAGAAAAATTACTTGATTTAACATTAGAAGATAATTTGCGACTTTCTGATGAAAAAGCAATTGTTTCTTATGACAAATCACAGTTGGCCAGCAGAAAAAGTTTTATTACAGATCCTAAACTCGCAAATCGCATGGGGAAAGCGTTTGTAGAGCATGGGGATTTACATTCGGCTGAATACCTTGCTTTAAAATTTGAGGATAAAGAACTTAAAGAGATGATTGAAAAAGTGGAAAAAGAGCAGCAGGAAAAGGAAGAAATTGCTAGACTCGAAAAAGAAATTCAATCCTTAAAAAAGGATATTAAAGACGCTGATGATAAGAACAAAAAGGAGAAGCTGGAAAAGTCATTAGGGAAGGCAAAAGAAAAAATGGCTAACCTAAAAGAATAGCTTTAAAAGAAGGTGAAACCATGTCAGCCACGGCTACTGTTGCTACTGCCAAAGGGGTTATGGTTGCAAAGAATCATTGGAAAAAAATCGTATATGCGCTTTTAATCCTAATTCTATTGCTTGCTGCAGCAGTTTTGGGATTGGAAAGTTCTCAACAAGAGGAATACGGTACATTTCCAGGTGCGATGGGAACAATTGATGGAAAAGCACAAGTACCAAAGCATATTGCACAATATCGGGAACTTATTTCCCGGTATACGGAAGCAGCAGGAATAGAAAAATACACAGAGTTTCTCTTAGCATTAATGTATCAAGAATTAGGCCATTCTGACACATTAGATATTATGCAGGCATCTGAATCATTAGGGTTACCGCCAAATGCAATTCAAGACCCTGTGCGAAGTGTAGAAATTGGTGTTCAATATTTTAAATCCCTGTTGGTAAAAGGGGAGAAAGCAGGCGTTGATTTTCATACTATCGTTCAATCTTATAATTTTGGGATGGGTTACATTGATTATGTTGCTGAACATGGCGGTAAGCATACAGTTGAACTGGCAAAACAATTCGCAAACATGCAGGCAAATAAATTGGGTTGGAATAGCTACGGTGATGTTCATTATGTGAAAAACGTCATGACAAATTTAAGCGGTGGAAGTAAGCAAGGCAATATGGAAATTGTCATGGTAGATAATCAAACTTTGCAATCTATTATAAATAGCATGAAACAATTCACGGGGGATCCTTATGTTTGGTCGGGGGCCCATCCCAGTGTTGGGTTCGATTGTTCCGGATTAATGATGTGGGCGTTTGGTCAGGCAGGCATTAATATTCCCCGTACAGCTCAGGCACAATATGAAGCTAGTAAAAGGATATCTATGGCAGAAGCAGAGCCAGGGGACTTAGTCTTTTTTGAAGGAACATATGAAACAAATAAACGAATCACACATGTTGGAATTTATGTCGGGGGGAACCGCATGTTTAATGCAAATGGTTCCGGTATTGGGTTCTCCAATATTAATAATGAATATTGGGCTTCCCATTTTGTAGGATTTGGCAGACTTGCTAGTTTTGAATAAAGGAAGTGACCAACAATGAAGCATTACTTCTTAATTGGCGCGTTGATTTTAACCAACATTATTTTCATCTTCTTATACGCTGGAGAATTAACAATGCAGGATAATAATCAGGAGGAAACCACATCAAACGCAGATGCTAAGGAAGTAACAAGTGATCAAGACTTTCAAGTTAATAAATCAGAAGTTAAACAGCAGGAATCATCTAATGCGGAAGAAACAACGGAATATGCAAAAGCAACAAATGCAGCACAGGGGAAAATAAAATTCATTAAAGAAGCTTTTACAACTTTATTTGATTATAACAACGAAGATTATAAATCGAGATTTAAGGTTGCAGAAGGCATGGTGAAAGAAAATATCTTACAAAATATTCAAGGGATGATGGGTGCGGATGTACCGAAAATAAAATTCGAAAATGATGTGAAAGGTATAAAGGTTTATATTACACCAACCTCGACTGAAAAGGTAACAGACGCTTTAGTGTACTTAACAAGTACATACAAAATGGAAGGTAGCGATGGAAGCAAACGGAATCAATTATTCCGAATTGATGTTGAACAGAAGGAAGGAAGTTACCTCATTACAAACCTTGAATCTTACGGGTTTATTAATCCAATCAGTCAAAGTTAGGAGGTCAAAGATATGAAATTTAAACATATAGGGCTGTTTATCCTGGTGTTCACTTTTTTATTTTTGATTGTTTTACAAATTTCAACTTTGATTCCGTTTATTGCGAATCACACAGATTCGTTATCTGTTGAACTAATTAAAGACCAAAGTTTAACGATATTACTTCATCCAATTGAAACAATGCAGATATTAGTTAATGCCAATAACCCTTTATTTTGGGCACTCATAGCAGCGGCTTTCCTATACGCTATCTTCGTTTCATACCGGTTAGGGAAGTCAAAGGAAGGCTGGGAAGTAGATGCAAAAGAGCAAAGTCATGGTTCAGCCCGGTTTGCTACATCCAAAGAACTTTTCAATAATGGTGAGTTTAATGGATGCAGTACTAAAGAAACTTTTAAAGAGTTTCTACAATCTTTAGATGATGGGGGCGGTAAACATGAAAACTAATGGCATTATTACCGGGTTGTTTCATAATAAGTTAATCACGCAGCCTACTGATAGCAAAGCTCCGAACAGAAATCACTTAGTTGTAGGTGGACCAGGTTCTTATAAGACACAGAGCTATGTTATGACAAACGTATTGAACGAAAGAGAATGCTCCGTTGTGGTAACTGATCCAAAGGGGGAGATCTATGAGGAAACAGCTGAAATTAAGAAAAAACAAGGCTATGAAGTTCGGGTTGTAAATTTTAAAAACATGGAAAATAGTGACCGATACAATCCATTTGATTATGTACGAAAAAATAAAGATGCTGCAACCGTTGCAAACAGCATTGTCAGTGCGAAAAATAATTCAGATGCAAAAGATATTTGGTATCTCTCACAAGCTGCATTTTTAAGGGCTTTAATACTGTATTCTGTTTATGAGATGCAGCCCAAAGACCAGAATATGCCGGGTATATTAAAATTCTTACAGGAATTTGATCCAGAGGAAAATAAAGATGGTGAGAATGAATTGGATGAACAATTCATGTCACTAGATCGATCGCATCCGGCTAGGCGAGCATATGAACTTGGTTATAAAAAATCAAGAGGGGATATGCAAGGTTCCATCATCATGTCTTTGCTAACAACCATTGCAGATTTCATTGATGATGAAGTTGCGTCCTTCACTTCATTTTCTGACTTTTTTGTCGGGGATGTTGGCAGAAAAAAGATGGTTATTTATGTGTTGATTCCCGTAATGGATGATACTTGGGAAGGGTTAATTAATTTGTTTTTCCAGCAAATGTTTAATGAATTATACCGGATAGGTGATGAAAATTATGCGAAATTACCTCAACCTGTTTATTTCATATTAGATGAATTTCCGAATCTGGGTAAATTCAATAACTACGAAATATTTCTCGCAACATGCAGAGGGTATGGTATCGGTGTTGCGACAATCATTCAAAACATTACACAGTTAACCTCCAAATATAAGCGAGAAAAGGCTGAATCAATTATGGGGAATTGTGCTGTACGTATTTGCTTAGGAAATGTGAATACAACAACTGCCGGTTATTTCATGAAAGAATTGGGGGAAGCAACCGTAAAGGTTGAAACGGGTTCGACCTCCAAAAGTAAAGGTAAGACAGAGAGTAACTCAGCCTCCGAGAACTTTTCTTATACAACACGAAAATTAAAAAATCTAGATGAGATATTAACTATGAATACGGATGAAAGCATTATTATTATGGCAGGCAAAAATCCAATTGTCGCTAAAAAAGCCTATCAATTTAAAGTATTTCCGGGGATTACATCCGGTCCAAATCAGGTAGGGAAATTCAAAGTCAGCCAAACTGCGTATACCAGTAATCCAAATGAAGACGTGTTGGATGCATTTCAAGAAAAGGTTAGGCGGTTTGAAGATAGACAACAAGAAAAGCGAGAAAAACAGGAATTTGAATCACAAGATGATGCTGCAGCTAACTTTTTTGGATAATCATTTTAAAGGAGGAATAAATGGTGAATAGGAAAGTGTTAGATGAAGCTATTGAAGTGCATGGAGAAGAATTAATTAATGTGATTAATCAAGGCTTAGAAGGCAATAAGAATGGTCAGTCATTATTGACCCAGCAACAAGTGGAAAACATGCTACAGGAGCACTTTCAAAAGGTCGAAAAACTATTGGAAAGCAATCAAGAAAATAGACAAACGTTTCCAGACTTCCTTGATGATTTGCGACATCGACTCAAAGAGATGTTAGAGAACTTTAAAGACGCTCTTATTCAGAAAGTCCAAGAGTCAAAAAACAATTTAACTACTGGTATTACGGATAAGGTTGAACACGTGAAAGATAGCGCTCGTAATGAAATAAGAAATGCTGTTACGGATTTAACGCAACAAACTAAAGAAATGGCACAGCAATTGGAAGATCGTTTTACACAACAAGATAAAGGACAAGAACAAATGGTATTCAGTAAAAAATACCAGCCTACATTAAGGGGTTTTTTGGAAACTGAGGATGGTGATAAAAAAGTTCTTAATGACTTAGGGATAACAGCCAATGAATTAATAAATGGCGAAGAATACAGTGTGACAGTACAAGATTTGTATAATCATAATAATACAGATGAAATAACAATTGGGGCCTTTCAAGATGATGAACGCCATGATCGGTATATAGCCTATATTGCAAGTGAAAATCATGGTATGAGCACCCCTGGGCACTTAACCGCATTTAAGGATTATCAGAATGGAAAAATTGGACAGCAAATACAGCAGCAAAAAACCATACAACCGGAAAAAGAACACAAATTGGATGCTAATAGTAAACAAGAAAAATCAAAAGATGTTGAAGTCAATGACTTAAAACAAGAAATTAAGAAGTTAAAAACTGAAAATCAATCCCTTTCTAATCAAAATAAAGAATTATCACGACATAATCAAGGGCTTCAAGAAAAAGTTGATAAGGTACAGGATTTTTTTAAAGAAGATGTACAAGCAAGAAAGAGTTTAAATAATTTCTTATCAAAAGATAATGCACCGAAACAAGAGCAACAGGAAGAGCAATCTCAAGGTATGGGATTGGCATAAAAGGGGATTTTCCCTTTTATGTCTTTCTCTAATATCATCCAAAGGAGTTGTTGAACATGAAAAAGTATCTATTTTTGTTAATGCTGGGGAGCTTATTACTTGCAGCATGTAGTGAGAGTGGAGGATTCAATGCTGATACAGCAGCAAAAGATAGTAAAGAACGAATGAATGAGTTTTTATCACTTTATAAGTATGAGGAACCTGTTTCTTCGTTAAAAAGTGAGGATATCAAAAAGTTAATAAATGAAAATATGAAAGAATATTTTTCAGATAATTATATGCAAAAAATAGAATATGCATTGGAAAATCGAAAAACAGAGGATATTGATTCAGAGTATCTTTTTTTCCTTATAAATAGTTCAACTAATAATAAGGCGGTTTTTAACAGTAATTTTTCAATTACTGATTATCAAGTAAATGAAGAAAAGGAAACAGTCTTATTGAGATTAGATGCAAATGAAATGAATGTTGGTGAGAGCATGTTAAAAATAGAGATGGCTTTGGAAGAAGGAAAGTGGAAAATAAATCGGGTTGGTTAAATTAAGGAGGGAGTCCCGTGTTTGATTTAACAGATAATATTTATGATTTCTTTTATGAAGTGATAAAAGAAGTAATGGGATTTATTTTCGATGCTCTAAGCAATATTGTATTTAATCATGAAGGTCTAACTGGGTTCATGGAAAAGTTATTCCCTATATTTATAGCTATTGGCGGATCATTAATGCTTTGTATTTGTTTATTTAAAGTAATTCAGTATATGATTCAAACTTCTGCAAGGGGTGGAAGTGTAGAAGTTGGCTTATCTGAGATTATTATACGTGCAGTTTTAGCTTCCGCAATGGTTGCCATATTGCCAGCAGCACTAACTTTTATTATTTTGGGTATTGTCGCTCCTTTAGGTTCATGGATGTTCGGTAAGATTGGTGATTATTCAACAGGAGTGATTATTGATTATCTCCACAGGGGTAGCATTGGTGACATGATTGGTGACGGATTTGTTTTTCTTATTTTACTTGGCTTCTTATTGGTTGCATTTATCGCTTTTACAATCAAAATGTGCATTTATCATGCTGATATCGTGCTACTCGAATTGTTATCTGTAATAGCAGCTGTAACATTGTGCGCGGATGACAATAATTACATGTCGGTATGGTGGCGTGAAGTGTTATCACAAATAACAACAATTCTACTTCAAATGGCTTTAATGGTAAGTATTGTACAAATAATAACATCTGATTTGACCTGGTGGAATTTCATGTTATTGATTGGATTTAGTGTTTTACTTATTCGTGGACCATCCGTTACCAGGCATATGTGGTATGCAACCGGCTCAAGTGGTGCATTAATAAACGGAGGAAAAATGGCTACGCGGATGGCTATGCTTAAAGGACGTACAAGGTAATGGGCTCCAAAACTTTTCTTGATAGTTTGGCAGAGTTCTTAACTATACAAATTGGTGACTTTTATATTGGTACGTATTTATTTATTGCAATTGTGTGTATATTTCTTGTTGGTACCGTTAAAAAACGTATAAGGGAGGTGAAAGAAAATACGGATGATTATAAGGTATTAAAGGAGTTTAAACAAAAGAACCAAGAACTGTTTACCAAGGAAAATTTAAGAATGGCAAAAAAACATTACTTAAAAAAGGTTAAAGATTATTTCAATAATAAAAAATGACTCCCCCACTACGTGGGAGGGGATTTTATAAACCTGTTGGTAATGATAGATTTTAGTTCTTCAGCTTATTATTTACTTAATGAAAATAATCAACCAATTAATTATGAAGAAGTAATTTAGCTAAATGAATTCCGATGATACAATGCAATTAAGCAATCGGGCCATTATCTACAGTATGTTTTTTCACCGTTTTCATAGTATTTTAAGATACTGAAAATGCCTAAATATTAACTTTGTGGAAACATTATCTACAGTAATTTTTTATCGTATTCAACGTATTCAAACATAAGACTGCATAACCACAGCGTAGCTGCTTGCCCTTGACCGCTGTGCCACTTCTTAGTGATCGCTGGAAGGGGTCGGGGCCCCACCAGCGGAACTTAGAAAGTGAGTGTCCATGGTACGCTTTCTGCGCGGATGGGTGCTATAAAGGGCTATTTTCCCCATCCGCAATGGATAACTACCATGGACACAAACAAGGTTAAGGGTGGTGGATTTGGCATAGATTAAGACCATGCTACAAGGACCACCAAGGTTTCGGTAGATTATTCCGGACCTATCAAGGAATACATGTTTACAATGATAGAGGATGCATTCTATTAATGTTTCCGCCGTAACTACTGTAGATAACACTTATTTAATTGAATAATTTATAGCTTGCCTTCAAGTTTACTTGAATGTATATAATAATAGTGTACCTAAAGAAGAATGGAAGTGTTTATTTGATACGTTTTTTTAAACGTTTTTCACGGGGGAATGTGGAGCTTGATCGAATTGCAGCTTTTAGTGATGCCATCTTCGGTATTGTTATTACAATTTTGGTGCTACAATTCGCAGTTCCAGTGCTTCATCATCCCCAAAGTATAAGTGAATTGGCCAATGCCTTAATTTCATTACTACCCAAATTGGCAAGTTGGTTTATTAGTATTGTGATTATTTGCAAATTTTGGATTAACCACTATTATATCTTTAAACTTGCTCGTAAAGCCAATTTCGCTTTGGTTTGGATCAATTGTTTTTTTCTTATGTCGCAGTCTTTTATCCCGTTTCCAACAGCTTTAATGGGGGAATACTACCAAAATCCGTTGGCGGTGAGCTTGTTTGGTGTTGTGATGGCGTGGAATACAGTGATGTATATCTTATTGCACGAGTATATTAACCGTAACTTAATAAAATCAGAATTTAAAAATGCTCAAGATCCTCATATAATCAAAAAGTCTTTTATCGGAGTGTTTTCCTATTTACTTGGTGCCGGGGTTGCCTGGATTAATATTTACGCAGGTTTTATCATATTCCTGCTCACACCGTTACTTTTTATCGTACCGCCGAAATTACGCACAGAAGAAAATGAAGAACAGGGAGTGTAAAAAATGTTGACGATTAAAAAGGCTTCCGAAAAAGTGGAAATTCCGGCATCAACCATTCGATATTACGACAATGAAGGGCTTTTGCCATTTATAAAGCGCAACGTTAATGGTTACAGAATGTTTAAAGAGGAAGATTTATTTTGGCTGGAATTAATAGGTTGTATGCGTGCAACAGGAATGCCTATTGAAACACTACGACGTGTGGCACAACTTCATATGAAGGGAGACAGCACATTAGGAGAAAGAACACGAATATTTCGGGATCATCAGAAGAAATTGCAAAAACAAAAACAGGAAATTGATGTGGCGTTGGAAAAACTAACAAAAAAAATGAAAATACTGGACAAAGAAGGAGCAGCGGAAAAAAACCCCTCAGAACCAGGGTTCTGAGGGATTTAATATACCATTCATTTTGCATTTTCAAGCAACTTTTTCAGAACAACCTTTTTATCCGGGTCAACAACAGCTGTAAAACTAAATGAAGCCTCTAATTCTTGTTGGAGTTGTTTCTTTGATTCCCAATTAAGCATTTCTGTAGCATCCACTACTACTCCAATTGCACATATATCATTGTGGTAAAGATTTTGTTCATGCGATAGTTCAATCATTTTTTCTGTTAAATCATTAACAAAAGACTCCTTGGATACGGAAACTTGTCTACTTGCTTTTTTATCCCCATTGGGAGTCAGAATGGATATCGTTGTTATTGGCCCATATTCAGCATAAAAATAATGCATGTAATCACCTCCCTTGATTAGCGGGTTGCGTACCCTCCATTTGCAAAGATTGTTTGTCCATTAATCCACCATCCATCAGTAGTTAGAAAATGAATAATAGGAGCAATATCTTCAATTTTTGTCAACTGGTTATGCATAGCCTGTGATTTATGGAATTCAACCCTTTCATCTGTTTCTTGAGGATAAAAGAAAGGTGTGTCCATTGGTCCAGGAGCAACTGCATTTACAGAAATACCACGATCCATCAGTTCTTTTGAAGCCGCACGTGTATAATGCTCAACGGGAGCTTTTTCACCTGCATAAGTGGAATAACCATCCGTATAAGCTGCCAACAATGATGTAGCTAACGTAATGATTTTTCCATTATTGTTCATGTGTTTAGCTGCTTCTTTGATGAAGAAGTAAGCAGCCTTTGCATTAATATCCTGCATACCGTCAAATTCCTCTTCAGACGTTTCTTCAATTGGTTTTCGAAGAACTTTTCCTACTGTATTAATGGCAATATCAACATTACCGTAGGTATCAACAGCGTAATCAAATAATTCTTTCATTTTCGTTGTATTGGTTAAGTCTCCATTGAACAATGCAGCCTCACCATTCTTGGACTTAATCGAACTAACGGTTTGTTCTGCTTCCTCTTTGGAAGAGTTACTGTGATAATGCACAATTATTTTTGCGCCCTCTTCAGCATACTTTTTGCTGACTAAAGCACCAAGGTTCTTACCGCCACCTGCAACAACCACTACTTTATCTTTCAGTGTATCAAATTTTGCCATGGTCACTACCTCCTTGATAATAATTCATTTATAGAATAAACCTTAAAGTGTGCTTTAAGTCAATAGTAAAAGATAAGAATATTATTTGAACTAAGAATTGCGGTAAGAAGAAAGGAAGTTACCATTTCCACATTCTTGATATCAAGTCGTATGCGTATGTATAATTTAAACATGGAGTACTGAGAAAAAAAGACTATTCCATAATCGGGCGCTTTTCCCTAATAAAGATTAGCGCCAATATTGCACGCTGGGTTCATCAATCATATTATAAAGCCAACCAGAAATGACTGGTTGGCGATTGTGCGTCATTATTTAGTTTTGAAGTAAACATCTTGAAATAGGTTTATTGGTAGGGGGATAGAAAGGTATCTTCCACATTACCTTTAAGGAATTTTTTGGATGCACCTTTAGAATTATTATTCATGATTATTATTGGATTTTGAAATTCCGTGTGCACTTGATTTCATTTGTTTTTGAATCAACCACGATATAAATTCTAATTCCCTCTCCGTTAATGGTCTTTTTAATTTTTCTTCAAATTCTTGTACCATCTTTTGGTCACTGCTGCGAACCATTTACCTCCTCCCCCTTTATTAATGATTTATTTTTAAGAATTTTTTTGACTAAAGACTTAATCACATGTTTTGGCACTCCAGCATTTTAGGGATAAATTGAAACTGTTTAAGAAGTAATTTGTACTTATGAAGAGAGGGAGGGAAAAGTACTCTTTGCATTATTTGAATAGTAGTAGCAAACCCTTTTTAATGTTGAAAGTTTGTTTGACGGATATTATGATTTATTTTTCATTATGTTCGGAACCAAAATTCCTCCGCATCTTTAAATATACAAACCACTTGATTTATTTTGACGTCGAAAAAGAATATGATGAAATCACCCTCCTGATCGATAATTTGTATACCGTATGGACGATCAGGGTAGGGATAAATCACTATATCTTCCATCTCAACAAATTCGTTCATACAACTAAATACTGCATCATAGGACAACCTATCTATACCTCCAATCTCTGTGTTTACTTTCTTTTTCCCTATACAAATACATGTAATCCTTTTTCGACAATCTTAGTGTATATCTGAACATCTTTTCAAACGTGATAAATTTATATGAAAAGTTCTTGGAGTAATTGAGGTTTGCAACAAATTTCGTTTAATAAAGCGACTGGTTTTTTATGTGGATAAAGTGGTGCACGCTTATATATAAAATATATAATTGTTGCTGTAGCCCGTGTGATAATTTTTAGAAATTGATTTTAGATGTTGTCCAATGCTCCGAATAAATGGAGCAGTAACAAGGATAATAGAAATTAATCAATGAAATTGTTACCATTAATCCTAAGCAAACGGGTGCTAGTGCGGCTGAGCATAGGTCGTATCATATAACGGGTGGGATTCCCGTAGAGTAAGAATTAGCCATTCACTCGTAGCGAGTCTTGGAGGGCTAAAGGTAACTTTAGTCTTTAAGCGTAGACAGTTAGATGGCGGGCCGAAAGCCAACTGGTTGAAGGGATTGAGCTCCATAATGTTTGCAAATCGAGAGGGCTGATGCTTTTAGCGCTGCAGAAAGCTACATTTTATCTTTCGTTAAAGGCAAGAAGGATAAAACCTCTCTGGAGTCATAGACCTTGGCACGTCATACATTGATATGATGCGGCAACTCAGGAGACCCTGCCGGTCTTTTCTTTATCAGGAGAGTATGGTGTACAAGCGATAAAAAGCAAGGAAACCAAATGCCGTGCAGGGAGTCGGATAGCAGCGTAGTACCAATGAAATCGGGTAATGCCGGTGGAGGAAAGGCTAGCTACCAGTTATCAACCTTATTAGGGACACATTTACTTACACACAGAGGTAGCTTACACTAAATGGAAACAAAACTACTAAGGATAGCAGAATTTTTGTGAATGGTAACTAGGAGGAGCCGTGTGCGTTAATAGCGCACGCACGGTTCTGAGAAGGGGGAGAAATCAATCTACCGTAAAAGGTAGAGAGGTTCTCTTCTACTCGACTTATCTAATAAGAATCGCGCCAATATATCATATAAGGGTCATTTTATTGAATAGATAAAGTTCAGTTTCTCCTCCTTAAGTTTTAAAAATGAGTATTTCTCGGAGTACTAGGGAACCTTATGGATTCTTTTAATTTACTTGCCATCACCAAATCCTTTTTTGTATGTATAGTTCCATTCCAATAACTTAAGAATTCTAAGCTATAATAGACTTAACGAGATCACTTATATATTGAATATTAAATGGCTTGGCAACGGTATCAATAATTAGGCTATTTTTTTTGCTTTCATTTATACCTTCGGGTAATCCAGTCATTAGGATAATTGGAATTGTAAATTTATCATACTTCAACCGTTCAATTACTTCATAACCATTAAGAATTGGTAAATAATAATCTAATATGATTAAATTAAATGACTTTTTGTATATTTTATCCAGCGCTACTTTACCGTTCTCCGCAGTAGTTATTCCATATCCCTTATTCTCAAGCAGTTCTGTTAGCAATAAACAGATTTCAGGTTTATCATCAACAACCAATATTTCATTTCCCATAACAGACACCACCCCTATCCCGGCTACCTTAAGCATAAAACCTATTAAAAATAGGTCAACCAGAAATGACTGGTTAACCATATAATACGATAAGGGCCATTGTTTTGATTAATTACTACAAGCGTTAAAAAAATGGGTGCATACAATAAAAGGGAAACCTGTGAGAACACCTCACCAAAATATTAAAAGAGCTGTTTATATGAAGGGGATATTAAGTCATTACAATCATAAAGAAAGGGGAATCCAAAACATTCCTTATCGATTCCGGATTCCCCTCGTTTTTAGAACTAGCGGCGATGACTACCCGGATATAAAGATTATGGAGTTTTTACCCATCATAGACTGTATATTTCACACGTATCTCGTATTCGCTATACAAATAATACCGGTTGCATCTAAAATGCGGCCGGTATTTACATTAGCGATTAGTTACCTTAGCTTTTATCATCCAACCATTTTTTAAGCGATTCCGTCAGGGTGAAGGTTGTTTCTTTAACCTCATCCATCAACATGCTTATAAAAGCCCCAAGTGTGATTTCTTCCTGGTAAGGATTGTTTTTATTGATAAATTTCAACACTTCCCGTAATTGCTTCATCCGTTTAGGATCCAGTTCTTTTTTTACATAATTTAAAATAAAAGCGTTCACGATATTAGTGTTTTTTACGGATGCTTCCAGCAGCAAGCCAGTTGCAGCTGAAGTTGTGATATCTAAGGAATAAGCTAAACGAACCAGTTTATCATGATCCTTTTGTAAAAAACGCATTGTCATTCTGCGTTTGGACATTCCCCGGGGTGCTGCGTAACCAGCATGCTCCATATCACCGGTATATAAAACATTACTATTCGCCCAATAGTCACGCTTAAAGTATTGGGAAAGATATTCAACTACAGCTGTCGAATATAACCCTTTTTTACAGATTAATTCCCCAACATCCTTCATGGGGGTACTGGTAACATATGATATCCGACTAACACATTCATACAATTGAATTGGAATTGTCGGTTTTACATCCCGTTTTTTATCAGAACGAATTTTTCTCTCCCCTGCCTTATTTTTCACTTTAACCCCTCACTTATGTTTAGGACACTGTCTTGGTGTCCTAGATTTATACTTAAACATATGAGTAGGGGCTGCCCTTTTATGTATGTTTAGGACACAAAAAATATCGGTGTTTTACGGGTGATTGAACAGGGTTTAAAAAGTCACTTTTTTCGCTTTAGGGGTATTCCATGTTTTTTGCTGTGTGTAATGGTTTTTTTAGCTAGTTTACGAGCTTCACTTTTCGTCATTCTAACTGGCATAAGATTCTCCTCCTTATGACCAGTATGACCATATAGTTGTAGTTTCATAACAAGGTATTATAAAACCGTAACATCCAGGAGATTTTCAAAAGCAATTTCCGTATGATCTGCATCATTTAATTGCAACGTGCAGCGTTTAGAATTTATCATTTTTAGTTTCCCTTTAACATGATAATAATCATGATTTTTGAAGTGTTTTACTTTAACGGTTAGATCATTATGCAATGCGCATTGTAATTTCATATTAATATCCGCAAGCTGCTGTTCATCAAGAATTGGCTTTTCTTTGTGTTCCGTTTCCGCAAAGTATTTTTTTAACATAGCGGTTTGTTCAGGCATCATCATAGTTGAAGCAGTCCACTTAATTGTGCCACGATCTTGCAATTCTGCCACCTCTTTATAAGAACGTTCGTTCTATTATAGCATGATAAATTGAGTTTATCCACTTAATAAAAAGGGAAAATTTCTTCCTTTTGTCAGAAATCATGTCGCTTACTCCGTTTTGCTCCTTGTTATTTCATTCATTCTTTATGCGCTTTGTTCAGGTATCGAACCTTCACAAACCGACTATTTCAGAAATTCGCTGAAATAGCGCGTTCATGGAAAGGGGTAGTATCAGCCAACACAAAATGTCGTCTGATACTACCCCTTTTTATATCCATTCACTTTCCATTCTTTTTGCTTCGGGCATCGAGCCCTCGAAAAAGAACAAGCTATCTCTTATGCGTTTATGCGTGCTATGATTTTGCATCTTTCATCTTTGTGTCTCCCAATAGTACTTTTTGTTCGTAACTCAGTAACAAGGGCTGGCGAAAAGACAAAGGAAAGCGGTAAAACCAAGTAGGCTAACCAGGACTAACAAAGCATAATACACTTTGTAACTCCTGATAAGTCATTGGGTTTCACTCGATTTCCTACGTGATTCGCAAAATCCGGCTCATCACTATGCGTTTCTGGCAAGTCGGCTACAAATCAAGCCGACCCTTGACTTTGTCCTCACAAAACGTGTTGCGGATCCATCAAACAAGAAAGGTGGTGAACATGCTATAATAACAATATCCTCCTATGAAAGGAGGTGAGAATAGTGGAAAAGATTCTACTACTTGTTGCGCTGATCAATTTAGCCACAGCTGGTATTAACCTGACTGTTGTTATCTTAAAATCCCGCAACAGAAAGAAGCTTTCTCCGGGATCAGCGGAAAAAGCTTCAGAAAAAAACACCTGAGGGAATGAGGGCGAAAGCCCTCCCCTCTTTTCACTATTCTATGTTTATTATATCGTATCTATACAAAGCATTCAAGGAGGATGAAAATCATGCTAACAGCCGTCCTAGGCATTTCCATTCTTGCGCTTATTCTAAGTATAGTTGCATTAATTGTAAGCATTCGTAATTGAAATCGTTTATTTAACAAGGCATTCTCTTTTCACCTTAAGGGGAATGCTTTGCTTGAGCCCCACAAAATCCTTTAAAACTTACTTTTCGAGATTAACAAGGTAAATTTCTTCCTTCTGTCAGAAATCATGTCGCTTACTCCGTTTCACTCCTTGCCATTTCACAAGTTATCTACTCGCTTTGTTCAGGCATTGAACCTTTACAAACCGACTATTTCAGAAGAACACTGAAATAGTTCACAAAAATAGTTAAAGCTGTGGCCAATACAGTTCGATTGGCTACAGCTTTTTATTTTTGCTTTTATGTCTTTTGCTACAGGCATTGAACCTTTGCAAAAGAACAAGCTGTCTCTTATGCGTTTATATGTGCTGTGATTTTGCATCTTTCTTCTTTGTGTCTCCTTATTATACTTTTTGTTCGTAACGCAGTAACAAGGGCTGGCAAAAAGACAAAGGAAAGCGGTAAAACCAAGTAGGCTAACCAGGACTAACAAAGCACAATACACTTTGTAATTCCTGATAAGTCATTGGGTTTCACTCGATTTCCTACGTGATTCGCAAAATCCGGCTCATCACTATGCTTTTCTGGCAAGTCGGCTACAACCCAGCCGACCCTTGACTTCGTCCTCACAAAATGTGTTGCGGAGCCAACAAAAAGAAAGTGAGGTGAAATCATGATAACAACATTACTTGTTTCCGTATCGTTGATTATAGGCGGTGGGGTAACCCTTATTCAAACGTACGATTTATTTGAAAGTGAAATAGCCCGCACGCTGATCATTGCAGCATACGGACTATTTACAGTGTTTTTACTTACACATTGGTTTGTTCAATTTTTCATAGAATCATTGATTTAAACCAACAGGGGAAGGTGACGCTTCCCCTTATTTATATCTTTAATTATATCATTTTAGGAGGAATTTCTCATGGAAAAGTCAAAAACCATTCGAGTGTTAATGATTAAATTTAATATGGATATCATGAATTTTGAAACAGATGTTATCGAACTTAAAAATGATCTTGCATACAATTTAGCTGATTACCGGAAAATCATTGACTGCAGCATGATAGACATTGTTAATCTTGGCGAGGATGTTTGTATCATCATTGATGATGAAGGGTTGCTTAAGTCCGGTAATCCTGTCCTAAATATCGAAACAGAATCTGGCCATGAATTGCAGCTCGCGGGTACACTCATTTTTGCAGGAAATCGTCAAGCAGATGAAGGGGATGAAATAACATCACTAGAAACAGGTAAATGCCTTAACCTTTTGCATAACCTGAAATTAAGCGTAATTGGCGTAACAAGATAAATCAAATAGGAAAGAATCACTCTTTTGAGTGGTTCTTTCTTTTTTTAATAACTATTTTAAGGAGGAACAAATCATGAAAACAGTTTTTGAAATACAACGCATTAAACAAGTTGCACTGGAAGCAACAACAAATACAAAGGTAATTTCCTCTCCATACGATGTTGCAGAAATTGCAAAACAAACTATTGGGGACGAGGACCGGGAAGTAGTGCTTGTTATTTGTTTGAATACACATAAGGATGTTATTGCTATTCATAAAGCACATATTGGTGATGTTGATTCTTGCCCTATTAGTTGCAAAGAAATTTTTAAAGCAGCTATCTTAAATAGTGCTTCAACAATTGCTATCAGCCATAATCATCCCAGTGGCACAATTCAGGAATCGCAGCAAGACATTAATGCTACCAAAACTCTTATCTCCGCAGGTGACATTTTGGATATTCCAGTAATTGATCATGTGATTGTGGGGTTTAATAATCCAAATTATAACAGCCTTCGTACAGCAGGATATTTTAATTAATCAAAGGGGGATCCTCCCCCTTTTACTATTCCTTTTCCTATAAGAGGTGTTATTTATCTTATGTTTGGCAAAAACACCCTAGTGATAATTGTTTGCTGTTTTGGGAATTGACTCATCCTTCTCACTAATGATTACGACCCCACTTGGTCTAATGTTAATTTCAACATCTTCTATTTCCAGTTGCATTATTTCTTTGATACCTGGAATCCATTCTTTTTCAATTACTGATCGACCGGAACAAGAAATACTAAGTAATTGCTCACCGTCACCTATTTCATGAATGAAACGAGTTGGACCACTTTCGTAAATTTTTATTTCCGACGATTTCTTGGGTGAATACATTTTCATCATTTTAACTTCATTTTGGCGGCTTCTTGTGACGTCTTTAATTTTCATTCATAAATCCTCCTAAAGGGAACATTTGTACTCATTATAATTCCAAAGAATTCATGAATGCAAGGAATGCTTGCTTTGAACAAATATTTCCAACGTCTTGTTAGCGTCCCCCCTATAGTATATTTTCTGTTTCACATGCATCTCATAGCCCCTTGGAAGTTAATTTTCGACTACTTGCGTTGCCGAAAATTAAAAAAGAAGACCATTCAATGATTGTTAACAATGTTAACATTTGTTATATTTATTGTTAACAAAGTCAACAAAGGAGGAATGTTAGTTGAAACAACCAACTGCAAAAATAATGGATAAGTTCCCGATGCTTCAGCAATATCTTTCCGTAAACGAAAGTATATTGCTGTCAGATGAGGCTTTATCAAATTTAAACGAAGTGCAGCAAGTATTTTTGCGATTAGCCTGGTTTTTTGAAAATCCGGATAAAGCAAATTTTAACCTTGGAGGCATATATCAAAACTTACAAGATGATTGGCTTGAATTTAGTCTGGAAGTTATTTGTGACTTTTTCCGTAAAGATACATATTTAATTCAAGATCCCACACATTCCATCATTACCGAAGGTGATTATTATATGAATCAGAGTCGATTTGCGGAGTTTCTAAACGATAACGGATTAAAATATGACCGTTCCAAATTAAATGTGTATATCAATCGTGGTAAAGCACCAAAAGCTGATATCACCGTGAGTGGCATAAAATATTGGGAACGTTCTACATGTGAGAAGTTCTTGAATGAACAGTTAAAGGAAAGGAAGTACAAGACAAACAATTAGGGGTTGCCAGAGGTCTACTCTTTCTATGTAGTTCAGCAAAGAACGCTTCACAACATAAAAAGGCATCTCGCCTTCCCCTAAAAAACTCGATAACGACAAACTGTAATTTCCGGCCAACCGTACACTCCAACGGTTAGCACGAATTAACACTTTGTACGTTCCTGATTTTTTCTTCACGCGTAAGCGACAACGAAATCCCAAAAGCATAAAGAACAAAGCGGATAGCGGGCTGCTGAACAGCCTGCTTTTTATTTTGTCTTATTTTTTCGTTTGCAATCCGAAGAATAATGACATGTTCATCTAACCATCCAACCGGGCAGGAACCGTTTGCCTTCCCCGGTTGGCTTGTAAGATTCACGCAAAGAAACCGTCAATAAACTTTCGTTCACGCTGTCGGCATATCCTCGCTGCGCTACGGTATTCCACGTTTTATGGACGGTTTTTTGCATGCCATTAACCTTCTCCTTAGCAAACGGAAAAAATAATTCCCTTTGGGAAGTCCACTTTCGGATTCCCAAACGAAAAATAAGGAGGAAATGCAAATGAGTAAAAAAATCTATGAAATGATTACAAACCAAATCATTGAAAAACTGGAAGAAGGTACTGTTCCCTGGAAACAACCTTTTAAAAACGGTATTCCTATTAAGTGGAAAAGTCAAAAGCCATACAGAGGAATTAATTTATTCTTACTTGATGGCGGAGAATATGCTTCATTTAAGCAAATAACAGAAGCAGGTGGTTCTGTTAAAAAAGGTGAAAAAGGACAAATTGCTATATTTTTTAAAATGCTTGATATAGAAGATGAAGAAACAGGCGAGAAAAAAACCATACCATTTTTGAGGTATCATAAAGTTTTTAAAGTTGGTGAACAAACCGAAGGCATAGAGCCAAAACAGGAACCTGAAAAATTTGAACATGACCCAATAAAAGAAGCGGAAGAAATTATAAACGGATATTTCAACCCTCCGTCATACAGCTTTCATTCAGGCGGTGCTTGGTACAAACCTTTTCAAGACCATGTAAATGTACCACCTAAAGAGGATTTTGAAAGCATTCACGAATATTACAGTACCTTTTTCCATGAAATAATTCATAGCACAGGGCATAAAGAGCGGTTAAGCCGAGAAGGTGTGACAGGTCAACACCGTTTCGGTACTAAAGATTACAGCAAGGAAGAACTTGTTGCAGAGATCGGGGCTTCCATGCTATGCGGGGTGACTGGTATTGAAAACGAAACAATAGATAACTCAGCAAGTTATATAAGCGGTTGGTTACAAAAGTTAAAGAACGATAAAACATTAATTGTTAAGGCTTCACAACAAGCCCAGAAGGCAAGCGACCATATACGAGGTATTGAATTTCAATAAAAAAGTCCCTGCATGGATTACCATGCAGGGGGAAAATAGAGATGTTAAATTCATGTTAAAGAGCAATATAAGATAGTTTACCAGATTTTTTAAAGTTTGTCAGGAGGTTTATAAATGATTGATGTTAAGGATATGAAATCGAATAAATTTTATGGTGAAGGCATTTATATATTAGTTTTTGAAAATAAGTTTTGTGAAGAAGAAAGACATAAATTATTCATTAAAGATGAAAAAGAGTTTACAGAAATACTGATAGATACACGGTTACGTAATAATTATGTTGAATTGTTTACTAGATATTATGCGAAGTACCTTGGCATTGGATTCACAGAATAAATTTAGTACAGGAGAGTGACAAAATGAAAATAATTAGTTCTAAACATTTACCTGATACAGTCAAGGCATTAAATGATGAATACAAAAGCTCTTAAAAAACAATGATTTTTATGGTTTGAAGGTAAGTTCTAACCTTAGTTAAAAGGTTAGTAACTTAAAATAAATTTAATATTCTTAGGAGGTATTCATTATGAACTCAGTAAATTTAGTAGGCAGGTTGACAAAAGACCCTGAAATCAAGGTGACAGACAACGGAACGTATATTTCATCGTTTACGGTTGCTGTTAATCGACCTTATGCGAAAGAAGAAACAGGGCAACAGGCAGACTTTGTTAACTGCAGAGCATTTAACAAGGTAGCCCAAAATCTTGCAGAATACCAGCGAAAAGGAAACCTAATTTCTCTTGAGGGGAAACTTAATTCTTATTGTTTTTCAGATGATAACGGGGAAAATGTATTTATGCTGAATGTTGTAGCACAGTCCATAACTTATTTAGAAAAAAGGGTGAATGCAAGGGGTTAACCCCCCTTTGCTTCACCCTGGTATTGAAAGGCGCCACGCATGGTAAAAAAACCTTTGTTTTTTCTTGACTGTAGCAGGCATCGAGCCTGCTTAAAGACCGTTGCTAAAGCAACCTCTTAATCGGTACAAAGTAGGGTAAACCCAACTTTGTTTGGGACATTTTCAATGAAGTACTGCCCCTTTTTGTTATAGGGTAAGTCTTAAGACATTATTTTCCCTTAAGGAAGATGTTTTGATGTTTGCCTGTCTTTGTTAAGTTATTTTTGTTCGTATTATGAATGGTTTTATCCTGTTTTTTCGTGCTGGTCCAGCTTTGTTTTTTGTGAAACACGAATAATAATTTACTAACAGGCCCTTGGTTGCCTAAAGGTCCGCTCTTTTGGTGTAGTTCAGCAAAGAACGCTTCGCACAGCAAAAGGCGTCTCACTCCGTCCTAACGCATGGATAACTACAAACTGTAAATCACCGGCCAACAACAAAGAACGGTTGTTAGCCAGTGATCTAACACTTTGTAAGTTCCTTATAGCTTTCTTAACGGACGGATGACGACGAAATTCAAAAGAATAAAAGATTCCAAGTAGATAAGAAGGCGTTTGCCTTCTTTTTTATTTAACATTATTTTTTCTTTTGCGCTCCGAATAATAAACACCCAGCACTCTAGATTCAAAACAGGCAGGACACCCGAACCTTTCCTGTTTTGAGTCAAGAGTGCTGCTAAAAAAAGTCAATCAACTTTCGACGGCATATCCTCGCTTCGCTCCGGTATTCCACGTTTGATATGACGTTTTTTAGCAGGTGTTTAACATTCTACACAGCAAAAGGGAAAAATAATCCCCCTTTTGGGGAACTTCACTTCTCGGATTCCCAAAAGGAAAAATAAAAATTCAAAGGAGCGAAAAACATGAAAAAGGTTCAAAAAGTAGACATTCAAATTAAATTACCAAAAGGATGGAAAACGGTTTGTACAGTTGATTCATTAGATGAACATATTTTTCAAGAGTTTGTAAATCAGCAATGGAAACATCTTGATCGCAGAATCACAACTGCTGGCGATGAAAAGGTTGTATGGGATAGATTCAAAGCAAGCGAATAATGATTGCCATAAAGATACAAAGAGGGAATGGGTTGTCTATACTGACAGTCCCATAACTATTATAATTAGTTAAGAAAGGGCGGATAGAATGAATGATAATTATCATAAATGTAGTGTATGCGGACAGTATGTTGATGATGGAAAAAGAAAGAATGGAGAATATCTTTGTCCAGAATGCTTAGATAATCCATCACTTAAAGATTAATTGGAAGATTAATCACAAATGCAAAGAACAAAAGGAGAATGAACATGAAAATTAGTTTAAATACTGTTTTAGATAAGCTTAGTAATGATGATTTAACGGTATTAAAAAAATTGAATATCAACCCTAGTGATTTGCAAACAAAACATTATTCATTGGAATGTCTCGGTGTTGATGGAAAAGAAAATGTTCATATACACATTGGTGCGGAGGAATTGGAAAAAGGTGTAGAAATAATTTGTTTCCGAAATCAAGGGCTTGGGGAAATTGGTGGCTTACTTCATTCCCCATACGCCATTGATTTTTCAACTGTTAAAACTTCTTATATATATGATTTTATTAGCAATAAGTCCATTAATTAGGTGATGCATAAAAGGAGGGGTTATAGGAATGTCAGTTAGTAATGATGGTAAAACCCATAAAAGCGCAATTAATGTTAAATATGGAGATCCATTTCCCAAAGCTAAACGAAGTATGGAACTGTATAATAAAGATTACGGTAATGTACTTGTATATATTAAAGAATTAGGAACGCCATATTGGACCGAAAGAATGACGGTTAAAGTACCTTTTCGGTATTACATTACCGGTATTATTCAGCCGAATAATAAATATTTGGAAAAGAAAAAGCAGGGAAAATCTAATCTGAGGGTAATTCAAGGAGGTTAAATCATGAAAACTTGTGCTTACTGCGGAACACAATTAACATCATCCTATTGCGATTTTTGCGAAATGGAGCTTTCAGAACGCTATATATTACGAGATGGGGAACGGTTATCAAACAGCATTGATTTTTATCCTGAACAGCAAGGTATTTTTAAAAATACTCCTGAATTGCTTCAGCTAGAAACGATTGAACTTTTATGTTTACTACGACATGCAAGGAATTACCGTTCCGTAGTTTATAAACTGAGAATTCTAGGGCATAAAGCAGAAGCTGAAGGCGGTAATATGGAAGAAATTCAGATACAATCATACAGCGATTATGAGGCTGCTACCCGTAAAGTATGGGTTTTGGAAAACATAATTAAAGATCGAATTGGTTATTATCCTCAAAAGGTCACTGAAAATTTTTTAACTATGTATTTAAATCGAATTGAAAAATCAAAATTTAAAAAAATGACTATGAAAAAGGTGGTTGTCAAAAATGGCAGTTAAAATATTGAGTCTTGAAATGCCTGAAACTCGTTATGACTGGGGGATTATTCAAATTAATAACTTTTCTAATACGTATTATCGTTTTGAAATGATAGCTGGCAAACCAAAGTTAGATACAACTTATTTTGCTGATCAGTTGGTAAAACCTGAAGAAAAACATAGAAATATTTCACCTGAAAGTAATCTTTATAAGGAAATCCAACAGGCCTTAAATGATTATATTAAGGAATAAAATCTATTCAATAATTGGCGAAAAAATGCGTACCATTGGCATTTTGCAATGAATGTTCAAGAGAGGCGGGAGAAGATGTTTATTACGTTTGTTGCAGAGCTGATTAATACCTATTTACGATGATCATCCCGGCTGGATATAAAATATTGCCTACTAACAGTGCCAAAAAAGGTCCCAAGTTTTATTTCCCTCTAATTAGACAATCTTTACTTCCGATACTCCAGGTAGGCCGATTAAAAATAATTAAAATAACTGCTTTTCCTTAGGGCTCATCATTTGTAATTTCTAAATACGTTTATACAGCCTGGCCATGGATTAGTGCCTATTGTGGGGTACTAACGGGCGTCTAATTTATGACAGTATTGAATTTTTTAAAAAACACTACTTTTTTACCATAAATGACTTGATTTATTTATTATTTTGTCAATTTTAAACGAAAAAATTAACACTCAATTTTAAAGGTTCAGGACATAAGTCCTGTCGAGGCGGGCGTTTCTATCCTGACGAGTTGCAGCGATTTTTGACGAGTTATAGCGATTATGATACTCTTTAGAAAATTATTCCAATGGGACGGATAAGGTAGAATAAATGTGTTTCTGAGGAGGTGAAATGGTATGAAATGGAGTAGGACACGTAGTAGTTGTATGTTCCTTTCGGTATTCATCTTTTCCTTTTTCTTTGTTTCACCAATAACTGGTGAAGCCAGTAGTAATTTGGTGGATTCTCTAAACAATACAGTGAAACAATCGCTACACCAGACAAATGGGCTTGTTAAAGTTGGGAAAAAAGCTGTGAAAAAAATCTCTAAAGAGAAACAAGACCAAAATAATGCAAATAAAGGTACTTCTGCAAAGAATACTTCTATTAATACTACGAATAATGGGAACAAGAACATAGAAACAGATCAAAGTAATAGTCATATTGTAAAAAATAATATTCAATTCAATCCTAAAAATAATCTTGTTCATAATTCGGGGTCCCCGCAGGTATCATCAGCAAAGAAATCCCACAAAAACCCTTCAAAAGAAATAACCGACAAAACAACTGCGAATCATAGAAAAGTAGAGGAGAACTTCACCTTAAAAAAAACTGTTCTTGGGGAGGAAACTCCCAAGAAAGCTAAGAAGAGTTCTACTCCCAAAAAGACTTCTAAAAAGTCACAAGGACTTGAAAAAGTGGTTGGTCAAGCAACTAACAAGGTGACGGAAACTGTTAGCGGCGTAGAAAAGACTGTTCTTGAGCAGGAAACCCCTAAGAAAGCCAAGAAGAGCTCTACTTCCAAAAAAACCTCTAAAAAGTCACAAGGACTTGAAGAAGTAGAAGGTCAAGCAACTGACGTGGTAGCGGAAACCGTTAGTGGTGTAGAAAAGACTGTTCTTGGGCAGAACACTCCTAAGAAAGCCAAGAAGAGTTCTACTCTCAAAAAGACTTCTAAAAAGTCACAAGGACTTGAAAAAGTAGTAGGTCAAGCAACTAACGTGGTAGTGGAAACCGTTAGTGGTGTAGAAAAGACTATTCTTGGAAAGGAAACCCCTAAGAAAGCCAAGAAGAGCTCTACTTCCAAAAAAACCTCTAAAAAGTC
>NZ_FUIH01000004.1 GCF_900162695.1 Virgibacillus siamensis | reverse complement strand
CCCATCACTTCGAGTGAGTAAGATCCCTCAGAGACGATGAGGTTGATAGGTCCGAGGTGGAAGCGTGGTGACACGTGGAGCTGACGGATACTAATCGATCGAGGACTTAACTATATCTTTTGATGAATCGTTGCAAGTACGCTTATTCAGTTTTTGAGGTATAAATTTTGAAAAACCTCTTGCATTTCCGACAAGAAATGCATATAATATATCTTGTCCTTCCATTCGAATGGACATGTTTCATGTCTGAAGGTCTGGTAGCAATAGCGGAGAGGTCACACCTGTTCCCATGCCGAACACAGCAGTTAAGCTCTCCAGCGCCGATGGTAGTTGGGGCTTTGCCCCTGCAAGAGTAGGACGCCGCCAGGCAAATCAAAATCCGGGATACACCATTGTATCCCGGATTTTTTTGTATTGCTTTGCATATGTTTTACAAATGACTATCCATACGGTTTCATGTAGAATAAATAACTACATATCGTTTGCTGCAAGGGGGGAAATGAATGGCTGAAATAATTGATCAACTTTTTGGTGAGCACTTTTTAACAATAATGATTCGAGTGTTGATAGCGTTGCTGCTTTCCGGTTTAATTGGATTTGAGCGGGAATTGAAAAAACATTCAGCTGGATTCCGTACGCACATTTTAGTTGGAGTTGGATCCTGTTTAATGATGCTGTTGTCGCTATATGGCTTCGAAGCATTTATAGATCGCTATGATAATATCCGATTTGATCCGGCGCGTATTCCATCCTATGTTATTAGTGGAATTGGTTTTCTTGGGGCTGGAACAATAATTGTCAACGGCATGACCATTCGCGGATTAACGACTGCTGCATCGATATGGGCAGTTGCAGGTTTGGGTCTGGTTGTTGGTGCAGGCATGTATGCGCCGGCAGTATTTACCACGGTTGTAATTCTGTTGAGTCTGGTCTTTTTGAATAACATTGAAAAAAGATTTTCGAAGGGTCGTTCATCTGATTTAATTGAAATTGTTGCTTTCTCCGATATTAAAATTAAATCGGTTATTTCCATTTTTGAGTCCTTCCAATTGCGTATCAAACAGGTGGAAATTGAAAAAGAAGATAATGATTTACAAAATATTTATATATCCATTGGCCATGATTCCAAATTTGACCGGATGCTGCTGTTTTCGGAGATTTCCAAACTGGAACATGTGAAAAATATTACAGAACGCCAATAATGAATGTCCTTGCGCTGTCAACGTGCGCAAGGTTTTTGTTTCCCGGGTTTTATTGCGCTGTCCCCATCTTTGGTTTAAATTCATAGGTTTCGTTCAGTTATAGTTTGTCTAAACTATAAATAGAACATTGTGCTTTTCAATGCAGTTTTTTTACCGTATAATGATTACATAGTCAAAGATAGTCAAAGTCAAAACAAGTAATTCATATATTATAGGTGGAAACTCAAGAGGAGGAGGCAAATGAGTAACATCTCAGACATAATTGAGCGACATTTAAAACAAATATTGGAGGCTGCCAGGCAGGAATCAATCGAAATAAAGCGAAGTGAAATAGCAGATCAGTTTCAATGTGTACCTTCACAAATAAATTATGTGATTAATACACGCTTTACGGTGGAAAAAGGATATATAGTGGAAAGCAAACGCGGTGGCGGCGGATATATCCGTATCATCCGCATCAGGTATCAGGATAAGGCTGAATTGATTGATGATATCATCGAACTGATTAATCCAAAAGTTACACAGCAGGCGGCACTTGATGTTTTGGAAAGATTGCTGGAAGAACAATTAATAACGAAACGTGAGGCAAAACTGATGCTCAGTGTAATGGATAGAAAAACATTGGCATTTCAGCTGCCATTGCGGGATGAAGTGCGGGCACGTGTGTTGACCGCTATGTTGTCAACGTTGAAATATTTAAGCAAAGAAGAATAGAGGGGGAGGATTTATGGAGTGTCAGGAGTGTCACAATCGATCTGCTACGCTTCACTTCACACAAGTGATAAATGGAAGTAAAACAGAAGTGCATGTGTGTGAAAAATGCGCACAGGAAAAAGGTTATATGACATATCCGGATGATGGCTATTCATTGCATGATTTATTGACGGGGTTGTTTAATTTTGATGCATCATCCATGGAAAGTCCACAAAAGACCTCCTATCAACAAACAAAAGAATTGCAGTGCCCACAATGCAAGATGACTTTTTCGGAATTTAAACGCGTCGGAAAATTTGGTTGTGCAGAATGCTATCACACATTCTCCAACCGTCTTGATCCAATTCTCCGTAGAGTGCACAGCGGGAATACACAACACAGCGGAAAAATTCCAAATCGAAAAGGGGGCGCTCTGCAAACCAAAAAACAGATTGAGTCCCTAAAGAATGAACTGCAGGGTCTTATCAAAGAAGAAGCTTTTGAAGAAGCGGCAAAGGTCAGGGACCAAATTAAAGAACTGGAGAATCACAAGCGGGGTGATAATTCATGACCTTGCAAAATTTTATGAATGAAGCAATCAGTCCCTGGATGCGGGAAGAAGGCCCCGATAGTGATATTGTATTAAGCAGTCGGATTCGCCTTGCCAGAAACTTTTCATCATATGCATTTCCAATTCTGGCAAGTGTAGATGAACTGCAGAAGGTAAGTACATTTATGGAGGACCAATATGCGAATCAATCGTTTCAGGGATATAAAGACTTTGAATTTATCCCGCTAAAAGACCTGACAGCGGTGGAAAAAAGAGTGCTCGTTGAAAAGCACCTGATCAGTCCATATTTAGTGGAACAGGATGAGATATCGGCTGTCCTGATTTCCAAAAACGAACAGGTGTCAGTCATGATTAATGAAGAAGACCATATGCGTATTCAGCTCTATTTTCCTGGGTTTCAATTAAATAAAGCACTGGAAAAAGCATTTGAATTCGATGATTGGCTTGAAGAAAAAATAGATTTCGCATTTGATGAAAAGCAAGGCTATTTAACAAGCTGCCCTACCAACGTTGGTACCGGCATGCGTGCATCAGTTATGATGCATTTGCCGGCATTGGCAATGGCAAAGCAAATTAACCGGATGATTCCTGCAATCAATCAGCTTGGTCTGGTGGTCCGTGGAATTTATGGTGAAGGCAGTGAGGCACAGGGTAACATTTTTCAGATTTCCAATCAGATAACCCTTGGTAAATCAGAGGAAGATATCATTGAAGATTTACAGGGGGTCGTGCATCAATTAATTGAGCATGAACGTAATGCACGTAATCGGATTATGGAACGATCCGGCATACAACTGGAAGACAGAATTTATCGTTCTTATGGAGTGCTGGAATTTAGCAGGATTATCGAATCCAAGGAATCAGCTGCATGTTTATCAAATGTTCGTCTGGGAATCGATATGGGAATCATCAACAATGTTTCACATAATATACTTAATGAATTAATGGTATTAACGCAACCGGGATTTTTACAGCAATATGCAGGAAAAACATTATCCCCGGATGAACGTGATGTACTGAGGGCATCGCTCATTCGTGAGAGATTGCAGTTAGAGAAATAGATGGGAGGAAATTTGGTATGATGTTTGGACGTTTTACAGAACGGGCGCAAAAGGTATTGGCACTATCCCAGGAGGAAGCAGTTCGACTGGGCCATAACAATATTGGTACAGAGCATGTACTGCTTGGTCTGGTGCGTGAAGGTGACGGAATTGCAGCAAAAGCGCTGCAATCACTAGGGCTTGAGGTATCCAAAATTCAAGAGGAAGTTGAGAAACTTATCGGTGTGGGAAAACAGCCGATGCAAACCATCCATTATACACCACGTGCCAAAAAGGTAGTGGAACTTTCACAGGATGAGGCACGAAAGCTTGGCCATTCCTACGTGGGGACAGAACATATATTACTTGGTTTAATTCGTGAAGGAGAAGGAGTTGCTGCACGTGTTCTGAACAATCTTGGCGTCAGTCTGAATAAAGCGCGTCAGCAGGTATTGCAGCTTTTGGGGAGCAATGAGTCACAGGCAGGACGTCAGGGACGTGCCGCACAGACATCGAATGCGAATACCCCGACATTGGATTCCCTTGCAAGGGATTTAACAGTAAGCGCGAAAGAAGGAAATGTGGATCCGGTCATCGGACGCAGCAAAGAAATTGAGCGTGTTATACAGGTTCTGAGCCGGCGTACGAAAAACAACCCGGTTCTGATTGGGGAGCCAGGTGTAGGTAAAACAGCAGTTGCTGAAGGGCTTGCACAGCAGATTGTAAATAATGAAATCCCGGAAATTTTGCGGGATAAACGCGTCATGACCCTGGATATGGGAACTGTTGTCGCAGGCACAAAATATCGTGGTGAGTTTGAAGACCGTCTGAAAAAAGTAATGGAGGAAATTCGTCAGGCAGGAAATATCATTCTGTTTATTGATGAATTGCATACATTGATTGGTGCAGGTGGTGCAGAGGGTGCCATCGATGCTTCCAATATTTTGAAACCTGCATTATCCCGCGGTGAACTGCAATGTATTGGGGCAACCACCTTGGATGAGTATCGCAAGTATATTGAAAAAGATGCTGCATTGGAGCGCCGGTTCCAGCCAATTCAAGTTGATGAGCCTACACTTGATGAAACCGTGCAGATTTTAAAAGGACTGCGTGATCGTTATGAAGCACATCATCGTGTAACCATTACGGATGAAGCAGTGGAAGCAGCAGCAAGTCTGTCTGACCGTTATATTACCGATCGGTTCTTGCCGGATAAGGCGATTGATTTAATTGATGAAGCGGGATCAAAAGTGCGCCTTCGCTCCTATACAATTCCGCCGAATTTGAAAGAACTTGAGGAAAAATTGGAAGAGGTCAGGAAAGAAAAAGACTCAGCTGTACAGAGTCAGGAATTTGAAAAAGCAGCATCATTACGAGATTCCGAGCAGCGCCTGCGTGAAGAAGTAGAGGAAACCAAAAAGGAATGGAAAGAAAAACAAGGACAGGAAACATCTGAGGTTGCAATTGAGGATATTGCCAATGTTGTATCGGTGTGGACTGGTGTACCTGTTTCACAATTAACAAAGGAAGAAAGTGAGCGGCTGCTAAACTTGGAAGACACGCTGCATAACCGTGTCATCGGGCAGGAGGAAGCAGTTGATGCAGTAGCCAAAGCAATTCGTCGTGCACGTGCGGGATTAAAAGATCCTAAACGTCCAATCGGTTCGTTTATTTTTCTTGGGCCAACCGGTGTAGGTAAAACAGAACTGGCCAGGGCATTGGCAGAGGCAATGTTCTCCGATGAAGAAGCAATGATCCGCATTGATATGTCCGAGTATATGGAAAAACATTCTACATCCCGTCTTGTAGGGTCACCTCCTGGATACGTCGGCTACGATGAAGGCGGACAGCTGACGGAAAAAGTACGCAGAAAACCATATTCCGTTGTGTTGCTTGATGAAGTTGAGAAAGCGCATCCGGAAGTGTTTAATATTCTTTTGCAGGTGCTGGAAGATGGACGGCTTACTGATTCTAAAGGACGTGTGGTCGATTTCCGCAATACGGTTTTGATTATGACATCAAACGTTGGTGCAAATGAACTCAAACGTAATAAATATGTTGGTTTCAATCTTGGTGATGAAACCCAGGATTATAAAAATATGAAAACCAAAGTAACGGATGAGCTGAAAAAGGCATTTCGTCCGGAATTTCTGAACCGTATTGATGAAACGATTGTATTCCATTCTCTTGAACGGAAACATATGAAAGATATTGTGACGTTAATGATTCACCAACTGCAGAAACGGCTGAGAGAACAGGATATTGAATTCAACCTTACCGATAAAGCAGTTGAAAAGATTGCCAATGAAGGATTTGATCCGGAGTATGGCGCCCGTCCGCTGCGCAGGTCAATCCAGAAGAATATTGAAGACCTTCTGTCAGAGGAACTATTGAAAGAGACGATTTCCAAGGGCGAAAAAGTTAAAATCGGGTTAAATAATAAAGGGGATTTTCTGGTACTGTCATAGGTTTTTATAGATTGTCTCCTTCGTATTTATCGTATGTGGGGCTGTTACGCTTCACAAAGAAGCCAACTTATCCCCGCCTTTATGAATGAAAGCTGGAAGAAATAATACTGCCAGCTTTCATTTTTTTAGCTTAAGAAATGGACGAAAGGAACCATCACATCCGTCTGTGGAATAAATATGTAAATTTTATTATAAAAATGATAGAAATCCGTAACTTTCATGAGACGTAAATCGTATATAATGATAGATACAGGGAAAGGGTTGGATGGATTTGGCCAAACGAAAAGTGAAATATGTTTGTCAGGAATGCGGGTATGAATCCGCCAAATGGATGGGGAAATGTCCTGGCTGTGGTAATTGGAATACATTAGTGGAAGAACTTGAAGCATCCACTGTGCGGAGCGGACAAACGCTTGGTGGAGTTAAAAATAAAGTAAGCAAACCGGAAAGTATTACGGCGATCGAATCTGAGAAAGAGCCGCGGATTGCGACATCAATGAAGGAATTTAACCGGGTGCTGGGAGGCGGGATTGTCCCTGGATCCCTGGCGTTGATTGGCGGTGATCCCGGAATTGGGAAGTCAACATTGCTATTGCAGATATCCTCCCAGCTGGCAGAAAAGCAATTACCGGTTTTGTATATATCGGGTGAGGAATCAACCCGGCAGACCAAACTTCGTGCGGACAGGCTTGGTATCAAATCAGATTTGTTATATGTGCTGTCGGAAACGAATATGTTTGATATTGCGAACCAAATCGACCAGATTAAGCCATCATTTGTTGTGATTGATTCCATTCAGACAATCTTCCGGGAAGAGGTAACCAGTGCACCTGGAAGTGTATCACAGGTTCGGGAATGTACCGGCGAGTTAATGAAAATTGCGAAGGGGCATGGCATCCCTATTTTTATTGTCGGCCATGTAACGAAAGAAGGGGCAATTGCAGGACCGAGATTATTGGAGCATATGGTTGATGCGGTTCTTTATTTTGAAGGTGAGCGTCATCATGCCTATCGTATTTTGCGGGGCGTTAAGAATCGCTTCGGGAGCACACATGAGATGGGGATTTTTGAAATGAAGGAAGAAGGATTGCGGGAAGTAATGAATCCTTCTGAGATTTTTTTGGAAGAACGCTCTGAGGGTGCTGCCGGATCAACGGTGGTGGCATCCATGGAGGGAACAAGACCTGTTTTGGTCGAAATTCAGGCATTAATATCCCCGACCAGTTTCGGGAATCCGAGAAGAATGGCGACCGGAATTGATACCAACCGGGTTCCGCTGCTGATGGCAGTGCTGGAAAAGCGTGTCGGTTTAATGCTGCAAAATCAGGATGCTTATATAAAGGTGGCCGGCGGAGTGAAATTGGATGAACCCGCTATTGATTTGGCAGTTGCTGTAAGCATCGCTTCCAGTTTCCGCGATCAGACCACAAAGCCTGATGATATTTTCGTGGGTGAGGTTGGTCTGACTGGTGAGGTAAGGCGGGTTGCTCGAATTGAGCAGCGGGTGCAGGAAGCAGCTAAGCTTGGTTTTAAACGGGTCATCTGTCCCGAAAAGAATCTTGGCGGATGGACAGTTCCGAAATCTGTTCAAGTTATTGGTGTTAACACGGTTCAGGAAGCATTGGATGTCGGTTTGGATCGATAAACCTGAGTCATAATAATTTGACTTTCGACTAAATATGTGATAAAATTTTTTGTTTATTAGATTGACTGCTTTTCACCATTATGCTATTCTTTAGTTGATATTGTAATTTTTTTACACTTTCATACAGTCATTTTAGGAATTATTTTCATGGTAAAGGGCAATAATAAAAGACAGGAGGTGATGGTGGTGCTGAAAAAAATAGTATATTTATTTTTTATCATTACCGGAGGAACCATTGGATATTTATATTTGCCGGATATCGTCAAGCTGTTGGATTTCACAAATGCTGATTGGGTAGCGTCGCCTTATGTTGGTACCGTTGTAGGTGCAATTATTTTATTTCTTCTCTCATACTGGCTTGCGGATTACATCGTAGGATTTTTAAGGTGGATTGAAGATGCTCTTATAAAAGTACCAGCGGCGGATTTGTTTTTCGGAAGCATTGGGCTGATTGTCGGTCTTTTGATTGCTTACCTGATCAATATAACTTTGCAAGATATCAATATTAAGATCGTTTCACAGGTTATACCGCTATTTTTAACTATTTTATTAGGTTATTTCGGATTTCAGGTCGGGTTCAGACGGAGAGAAGAGTTTGTTAATCTGCTCAACATCAATCGGAAAGAACGTGATAAACGAAGAGGTGCAGAGCCTGAATCTCCGCAGCAGACAGAACGGGCACAGCCGAAAGCTAAAATCCTGGATACGAGTGTTATTATTGATGGAAGAATTGCGGACATTTGTCAAACGAACTTTCTGGAAGGTACAATCGTTATTCCGCAGTTCGTACTTGGAGAGTTGCAGCATATTGCCGATTCATCAGATGTATTGAAGCGTAATCGCGGCAGACGCGGCCTTGATATATTGAATCGTATCCAAAAGGAATTGCCGGTGAAGGTTGAAATTTACGAGGGTGACTTTGAGGAAATACATGAAGTCGACAGTAAATTGATTAAACTGGCAAAAGTAATTGACGGGATTGTCGTTACGAATGATTTCAACTTGAATAAAGTCTGTGATTTGCAAGGTGTCGATGTGTTGAACATCAATGATCTTGCCAATGCTGTCAAACCAGTTGTACTTCCTGGCGAAGAATTGGTTGTACAAGTAATTAAAGACGGTAAAGAACAAAATCAAGGTGTTGCATATCTGGATGACGGTACCATGATAGTGGTGGAAGAAGGGCGCGATTATATCGGGAAAACAATCGAAGTTCTTATTACAAGTGTTTTGCAGACATCAGCAGGCCGTATGATTTTCGCAAAACCAAAATTACTTGAAAAAGCACTCTAAAAAAGGTATAACTTATAGAGGATACAAAAAGTGATAACAGGATTTGTTATCACTTTTTGTTACTGATTTTGAAATAATTATTGATGATTACTACCCGGGTTTTAATAGAAAGGAGAACCTTTATGTCAAATCAGGTTCGTGTTCGTTATGCGCCAAGTCCAACAGGTAATTTGCATATTGGAAATGCGCGGACGGCACTGTTTAATTATTTATATGCAAAACATTTTGATGGAAAATTTATTATCCGTATTGAGGATACAGATGCAAAGCGCAATGTGGCCGGCGGTGAAGAAAGCCAGCTGAAATATTTAAAATGGCTTGGAATTGAATGGGATGAAGGTGCTGATCTCGGCGGTTCATATGGTCCATACCGTCAGATGGAGCGGCTTGACCTCTATAAAAAATATATTGATGAATTGCTCGAAAATGGACTTGCCTATAAATGCTACATGACTGAGGAAGAATTAGAGGCAGAGCGTGAAGAACAGCGTGCAAATGGACAAGTTCCCAAATATTCCGGCGCACACCGTAATCTGACTGCGGAGCAAATTGCCGAATTTGAAGCGGAGGGCCGCAAACCAAGTATCCGGTTGCGTGTTCCAGAAGGAAGAACGTATACGTTTAATGATATTGTTCGCGGGAACATTACCTTTGAATCAAGTGACTTTGGCGACTGGGTGATCGTTAAGAAAAATGGAACACCAACATACAATTTCGCAGTTGCGATCGATGATCATCTCATGGAGATCACTCATGTTCTACGCGGGGAAGAGCATATATCCAATACTCCGAAGCAGATGATGGTATATGAAGCATTTGGCTGGGAGCCCCCATCATTTGGTCATATGACGCTTATTTTGAATGAAGAGCGCAAAAAATTAAGTAAGCGCGATGAGCATATTCTGCAGTTCATTGAGCAGTATAGTGATTTGGGATATTTACCGGAAGCACTTTTCAATTTTATCACACTGCTAGGCTGGTCACCAGTTGGCGAAGAAGAGATTTTCAGTCAGGACAAGTTGATTGAGATTTTTGATCCGGAACGTCTCTCAACATCGGCTGCCATTTTTGATAAAGATAAATTGAAGTGGATGAATAACGAATATATTAAAGCAGCTGATTTGGACAGGGTGATTGATCTTGCAATGCCGCATCTGATTAAAGCAGGCAGATTGCCGGAAGATATGGGTGAGACAACCAAAAAGTGGGCGGAAGATGTGATTGCCCTATACAAAGAGCAGCTGAGATATGGAGCAGAAATTGTTGAATTGACGGAGTTGTTCTTCCAGGATACAATCAGCTATGATGAGGATGCCATGAAGGTATTGGGTGAAGAACAGGTACCGGAAGTGCTGCAGGTATTTACGGATAAATTAATTCACCTGGATGATTATAATAAAGACAGCATTAAGGCGGAAATAAAGGCAACCCAGAAGGAAACCGGCCACAGGGGCAAAAAGCTGTTTATGCCGATTCGTGTTGCTACAACCGGTCAGGCACACGGTCCGGAACTTCCGTTGGCGATTGAACTGCTTGGGAAAGAAGTTATTTTAAAACGGCTTGATGCAGTGCTGAAAAAGCTCGGAGCCTAAACAGTTCACAACAGAACAATAATATAATATAGTAATAATACAATATGGAACGTTGACAAGGAGAAGTAGGAAACAAACCGCTTACCCAGAGAGAATCACCGTTGGCTGTGAGTGATTTTAAGCATTGTTTTTGAAATGCACCTTGGAGTCCGAAAAAGGCGGTACCCTGCCGTTATCAGGGATGAGTTGGAAGAAGTTTAAATTCTTCAAACAGAGTGGAACCGCGCCAAAGCGTCTCTGTGTAAAGTTATTACACAGGGACGTTTTTTATATTGATGCTTTTTACAAATTACAATATACATGTTGAATAAGATACAGTAAATTAAATCCAGCGCAGGAAATAAGCGAAGACTCCTGCGGGAAAGCGGAGTATATTTCCAGAGCGGTGTCAAACAAGTCCAGGGGACCTTACATATACAACAGGAGGGGGATAAGAATATGGGTTTTTTCAAAAGATTAAAAGAGGATATGGATGTGGTGTTTGAACAGGATCCGGCTGCACGGACCTATTTCGAGGTTTGTCTTACTTACTCCGGATTACATGCTGTCTGGGCTCATCGTGTCGCACATTTTTTCTTTAAACGACGGTTGTTTTTTATTGCGCGTGCTATTTCACAAATAAGCAGATTTTTTACCGGCATCGAAATCCATCCTGGTGCAGTTATCGGACGAAAGTTTTTTATCGACCATGGCATGGGTGTTGTCATAGGAGAAACGTGTGAAATTGGGGACAATGTAACTGTTTTCCAAGGTGTAACCCTGGGAGGTACCGGCAAAGAAAAAGGAAAGCGTCATCCGACCATAAAGGACAATGCTTTAATCTCGACCGGGGCGAAAATACTTGGCTCCATAACAATCGGAGAGAGCTCCAAGGTAGGTGGCGGATCTGTCGTACTGAAAGATGTGCCCGATCACTCAACAGTTGTTGGAGTCCCGGGCCGCGTTGTTGTTCAAAATGGGGAGAGGGTACGCAGAAATCTGGACCACCACAAACTGCCGGATCCGGTTGCTGACCGATGCGACCATCTGCAACAGGAAATTGATGAACTGAAAGAGGAAATAGCAAAGCTGAAGGAAGGGAAAAAACATGCCGATAACTATTTATAATACCTTAACTCGACAAAAGGAAATGTTTAAACCGCTCGAAGAAGGAAAAGTAAAGATGTATGTATGCGGTCCTACGGTATACAACTATATCCATATTGGAAATGCACGGCCTGCGATTGTGTTTGATACTGTCAGACGATATTTGGAATATAAAGGCTATGAAGTTGAGTATGTGTTAAATTTTACAGATGTTGATGACAAAATTATTAAAGCTGCAAATGAACTGGATGAGGAAGTAGCAGATGTGGCAAACCGTTTTATTGATGCATATTTGGAAGATATTGAATCCCTTGGTGTCAAAGAGGCTACACACAATCCGCGGGTAACCGAAACAATGGATGATATTTTAACGTTTATTTCAACCCTGACTGACAAAGGGCATGCATATGCAGTCGACGGGGATGTTTATTTTAAGCCCCGTTCCTTTGATGGCTACGGGAAACTATCCCATCAATCAATTGATGAGCTGCGTTCCGGGGCGCGAATTCAAGTCGGGGAACAGAAAGAAGATCCGCTTGATTTTGCCCTGTGGAAGAAAGCAAAGGAAAATGAAATTGCCTGGGATTCGCCGTGGGGACAGGGGCGCCCCGGCTGGCATATTGAGTGCTCAGCCATGGCAAAGAAATACTTAGGGGAAACGATTGATATTCATGCTGGCGGTCAGGACTTAACTTTTCCGCACCATGAAAATGAAATAGCTCAATCGGAAGCGATGACTGGAAAGACGTTTGCTAATTATTGGATGCACAATGGATATATTAATATTGACAATGAAAAAATGTCTAAATCACTTGGTAATTTTGTGTTGACGAGAGACATCATTCAGCACCATGATCCGAAAGCGGTTCGATTCTTTATGCTAAGTGTTCATTACCGCAATCCGATTAATTTTACGGAAGAACTGCTGGAAGGAGCTAAAAATAGCCTGGAACGAATTGAGACAGCTTATTTTAATCTCGGGTATCGTAAAGGTGCAAGCATGAATATGGACCAGGCTGAAGATACGTGGCTTACAAAAGTGGATACGTTGAAAAAGCAATTTGAGGAAGCGATGGATGATGATTTCAATACTGCAAATGCGATTTCTGTCTTGTTTGATGTAACGAAGGAAGCCAATGTATACCTGCAGGGAGAGCATACTTCCGAAAAGGTTATTGATGTATTCCGTCAGACGATTTCCGAGCAGCTTGACGTACTGGGAATTACGATTACAGAAACAGAAGAACTGTTGGATGATGAAATTGAAGGTCTGTTGCAGGAACGGGAAGAAGCGCGAAAAAACCGCAATTTCAGCCGTGCTGATGAAATAAGAGATCATCTGAAAGAAAAAAATATCATTTTGGAAGATACCCCACAGGGAACACGGTGGAAAAGAGGCGGAAATGAGTCTTGATGTAAGGCAGATGAAAAGTCTGGCATTGGCATATATGGGTGACGCAATTTATGAAGTGAATGTCCGGGAGCATTTATTGCGAAGCGGAAAAGTAAAGCCAAATGAGCTGCACCGTTCTGCCGTTTCATTTGTGTCAGCCAAGGCGCAGGCAGCCGTTATTTTACACTGGCTGGACAACGGCTGTCTGTCAGATGAAGAACGTAAAGTTGTTACTAGAGGACGAAACGCCAAGTCCGGATCTGTTCCCAAGAATACAAATGTACAAACATACCGCTATAGTACAGCTTTTGAGGCGTTAATCGGCTTCCATTATTTAATGGGAAATGAAACCCGGCTAAATGAGCTGATAACAAGTGCAATCCAAATTGCAGAAGGGAGGAAAGCATAACATGGATCAGGAACTAATCATCGGCAAAAATCCGGTCATTGAAGCATTGCAATCAGGAAGACCAGTAAATAAAGTAATGGTGTCCAAGCAAATAAATAACCAGACTTTCGGCAGACTGCAGCAGCTAAGTAAAACAGCTGGTACAATTGTTCAGAAAGTACCTAAAAATAAACTGGACCAGCTTGCGGATGGAAACCATCAAGGTGTGGCAGCGTTTGTTGCTTCCTATCATTATGCATCCCTGGATGATTTGTTTCAAAAAGCCGAAGCAAAAGACGAATCAGCTTTTTTTATCATTTTGGATGAACTGGAGGATCCGCATAATCTTGGTTCCATTTTACGGACAGCTGATGCAACCGGTGCACATGGGGTGATCATCCCAAAAAGACGATCGGTTGGCCTGACTGCAACGGTTGCGAAGACTGCCGCCGGAGCACTGGAACACATTCCTGTAGCCCGGGTCACGAATATTGTCAACACGATTAAAGAATTGAAAAAAAGCAATGTATGGATCGTTGGAACGGAAGCGGACGGGACAGAGGATTACCGTATGCTGGATGGGAAACTCCCAATTGCGCTGGTTATCGGAAATGAAGGAAAAGGAATGAGCCGCCTTGTGAAGGAATCGTGCGACTGGACTGTCAGCCTCCCAATGAATGGGCATGTATCATCTTTGAATGCGTCTGTGGCCTGCAGCCTTTTGCTCTATGAGGTGTATCGGAAACGGTATCCGGTTGAAAATGAATCATGAATAACATTGTAGTGGTGGATGGCTATAACATTATCGGTGACTGGGAAGAACTGAAAAAGCTGAAAGAGAAAGATATCGGACAGGCCCGCGACCGTCTGATTGAGTTGCTTGCGGATTACCAGGCTTACTCAGGTGCACGCGTGATTGTTGTTTTTGATGCCTATTATGTAAAAGGGATTGAAAGCAAATTGGAATCGTATAAAATTGAAATTATTTATACAAGAGAAAATGAAACTGCCGATGAGTGTATCGAGAAGCTTGTCAAAGATTTAAAAAATGTTCGTACCCAAGTTTACGTTGCCACATCAGATTATGCAGAACAACGCACGATATTCGGTCGTGGTGCATTAAGGAAATCAGCAAGGGAACTGTTCATCGAATTAAAGGACATTGAACGGGAGATTGCAATAAGTATTGAGGAACATCAAAAAGGCCGGCCGCATATCAAAATTCCTCTGGAAAAGGAAGTGCTGGAAAAATTCGAGAAATGGAGGCGGGGAAATCATTAATAATCTATCTTGATAGAAATGCCGTGTTGACTATAATGAAGCGCTTACTGTATAATACTTTTAAGTTGACAGCATAGTCGGGAGGTCATTCTTGGTGAGTGTCAAGCTGATAGAGTCAAATAGTCAGAGTTTGCAAATGCTTGGTGATGATGAAGTTATTCAGCTGATTCATCAAGGGAACAGTCAGGCGCTTGATTTTCTGATAACCAAATATCTTAGTTTTGTGCGCGCGAAATCCAGAACATATTTTATTATTGGTGCTGATCAGGAAGATATTGTGCAGGAAGGGATGATTGGTCTTTATAAAGCTATCCGGGACTATGATGGGGACAAGCTGTCCTCCTTCAGGGCTTTTGCCGAATTATGCGTGACAAGGCAGATTATTACCGCAATTAAAACCGCTACAAGACAAAAACACATTCCACTTAATTCATACGTTTCACTTGATAAGCCGATTTTTGATGAAGAATCCGACCGGACATTATTGGATGTTATTGCCGGATCAAAATCCATTGATCCCCAGGAATTACTGGTTAACCAAGAAAATCTGGGAAATATGGAAGGTAAGTTATCAGAATTATTAAGCGGGTTGGAGAAGAAAGTGCTTCACTTATACTTGGACGGCCGTACGTATCAGGAGATTTCAGCTGAGTTGAAACGTCATGAAAAATCGATCGATAATGCACTCCAGCGGGTAAAACGGAAGCTGGAGCAATTGATTGAAACCAATGAGGTCAGTATTTGACATTCCATTGACACTTTTTGCGAACCGTGCTACATTTATATGAGTGAAAACCCTTAAATGGGGTGATTTGTTGAATAAGAAGATTATTTTGGCGTGTTCAATTTGTTCAGGCAGAAATTATACAACCCATAAAAATACAGCCACACAGCCGGAACGAATGGAGGTCCGCAAATTTTGCAAATCGTGTGGGAAGCACACATTGCATCGTGAGACGAAATAACTGTTTTTTCGGGGAGAATCTGGGGGTACATGAATGAATCTCATTAAGTTTTTCAAAAACGTATCGAGAGAAATGAAAAAAGTCAGCTGGCCAAAGGGTCGTGAGTTGACAAGCTATACAGTTACTGTTATAACAACAGTTGCATTTGTGGCAATATTTTTCGCACTAATTGATCTTGGTATAACACAATTCCTGAATTTATTTTGAATAATAGCCTTATAAATATGCTATAATGGAAAATAAATAGATTGTTCATAAAAAACCCGGTCTAACGGGTTTTTTAATATGCTTGAAAATGTGTATACAACAACTGGTACTTGGCGATAAGCCGATTGTTCTCAAATATGCAGTATAAATTGACCGAAAGGGAGGGAAGGGCAAATCGTGTTTGTCCTGTCTAAATGGAAAAAAACTGGTATGTAGTTCATACGTATTCCGGGTATGAAAACAAAGTGAAGACGAATTTGGAGAAACGTGTAGAAACGATGGGAATGGAAGATAAAATTTTCCGTGTCATTGTTCCTGAAGATGAGGAAACTGAAATCAAGAATGGAAAAAAGAAAGTTTCCAAAAAGAAATTCTTTCCCGGTTATGTGCTGACAGAAATGGTTATGACAGATGATTCCTGGTACGTTGTGCGCAATACCCCAGGTGTTACAGGGTTCGTTGGATCGAGCGGTCATGGATCAAAACCGACACCACTGTTGCCGGAGGAAGTGGATGCGGTACTGAAACGGATGGGTGTTGCAGCGCCGGTAACACAAATTGACTTTGAACTGAAAGAGAACGTTCGGGTTACAGATGGACCATTTACGAACTTCACCGGAACGATTGAACATATTGATGTCGACAAGCAGAAAATTAAAGTGCATGTCAACATGTTTGGCCGCGAAACACCGGTTGAACTCGACTTCTCACAGATTGAGAAGCTGTAAATAATAAAATCCTGAACAAAAAACGATTTTGCAGCAAAACCTTGCATAATTTATCAATTCATGCTAAAATTCTTTTGTTATTTATGTCCTCGAATTTTGAGGGAAATGGCTAATAATGAGTGGGAGGGGAAAACCCTATTACCACATCACGGACTTTAAGGAGGTGTGTCTCGTGGCTAAAAAAGTAATCAAATTGGTTAAATTGCAAATCCCTGCTGGCAAAGCAAACCCGGCACCACCGGTAGGACCTGCACTGGGTCAAGCTGGTGTTAACATCATGGGATTCTGTAAGGAATTTAACGCACGTACGCAAGATCAAGCTGGTATGATTATTCCGGTTGAAATCACGGTATTTGAAGACCGTTCATTTACATTTATCACAAAAACTCCGCCTGCAGCAGTTTTGCTTAAAAAAGCAGCCGGAATTGATACTGCTTCAGGTGAACCAAACCGCAATAAAGTAGCTGCTGTTAAACGCGACAAAGTAAAAGAAATTGCGGAAACAAAAATGCCTGATTTGAATGCGGCTGATGTAGATGCAGCAATGCGTATGGTTGAAGGAACTGCACGCAGCATGGGCATTACAATTGAAGACTAATAATAGTCTCAAGGACTTCTGAAATGGCTGTGAATGCGAGCGTTGTCTCTTGCAGCCTTTTTCACAAGTGATAAAAGCGCCGGGAATATCGGGTGCTTTTACAAGTGGGAGGTCTTACCGCTAAAACCACAACCTGAGGAGGAAACAAAATGGCTAAAAAAAGTAAAAGGTATCAAGATGTTACAAAACTTGTTGATCGTTCAAAATCATATGAGTTAGAAGAAGCAGTTGCTTTATTGAAAGAAACTGCAAAAGCAAACTTCGACGAAACAGTTGAAGCTGCTTTCCGTCTTGGTGTTGATCCGAAAAAAGCTGATCAGCAAATTCGCGGGGCAATGGTTTTACCGCATGGAACAGGTAAAACGCAACGTGTCCTTGTTTTCGCAAAAGGCGATAAAGCAAACGAAGCTGAAGCAGCTGGTGCAGATTATGTTGGTGAACAGGACCTGATCAACAAAATTAACCAGGGATGGTTCGATTTTGATGTGATTGTTGCTACACCGGATATGATGGCTGAAGTTGGTAAACTTGGCCGTGTGCTTGGACCAAAAGGATTAATGCCGAATCCGAAAACTGGCACGGTAACATTTGAAGTGGAAAAAGCTGTTAAAGATATCAAAGCTGGTAAAGTGGAATATCGTGTAGATAAATCTGCGAATATTCATGTGCCGATCGGCAAAATTTCATTTGATAATGAAAAACTTGCTGAAAACTTTGGTGCAATGACTGAAACACTGATGAAGGTCAAGCCACAGGCAGCCAAAGGTGTTTATATGAAAAATGCATCCATCACTTCAACGATGGGACCGGGAATCAAAGTGGATGTTTCAGGCTATCGCCGTTAATTACGGTTGACATCCGATTAATTTTCGGATATACTAATCTTCGTTATAAATTGAATACGTTGTACCGCAGACAGCAGGTGCGAGCAATCGCTTAATATCCCGCCGAGGTGTTTTAAACGCATGAAGAAATACGTTTTCGTTTTTTTCATGTATATATAAAGCCCCCATGTCTGCATGGGGGCTTTCCTTTTGATACAGAAGGGCTGCCCATGGGCGCCAATGTCCGGTATGATGAATGTAACTACAGGAGGTGGAAGAATGTCTAACAGTAAGATCATTGAGCAAAAACAACAACAAGTTCAAGAAATCGCCGACAAATTCCGAGATAGTCAGACAACAGTTCTTGTAGATTATCGCGGTCTTGATGTTGCGGAAGTTACAGAATTACGTAAACAGCTGCGTGAAGCAGGCATTGATTTTAAAGTTTACAAAAATTCAATGACACGCCGTGCGGTTGACGCTGTTGAATTGGGAGATCTTTCCGAAAATCTGGTTGGTCCGACTGCAATTGCCTTCAGTAACGAAGACGTGGTAGCACCAGCTAAAATTTTGAAAGGCTTCTCTAAAGAGCATGAAGCGCTTGAAATTAAAGGTGGCGTAATTGAAGGTGAAATTGCGACACTTGATCAAATTAACGAACTTGGTGACTTGCCAAACTACGATGGTATGGTATCCATGCTGCTTAGTGTACTGCAGGCTCCAATCCGCAACTTTGCATATGCAGCAAAATCTGTTGCAGATCAAAAAGAAGAGCAAGGTGCTTAAATACGCGATTTAAGCGTATCGGAAATACAAAACTAAAATGAAAAATGGAGGAAAATAATCATGACGAAAGAACAAATCATTGATGCGATTAAAGAAATGTCCGTATTGGACTTGAACGATCTTGTAAAAGCAATTGAAGAAGAATTTGGTGTAACTGCTGCAGCTCCAGTTGCTGTTGCCGGCGGCGCTGGCGGCGGAGAAGCTGCTGAAGAGCAAACAGAATTTGATGTTGTGCTTGAAGGCGCTGGAGATTCCAAAATCAAAGTTGTTAAAGCGGTTCGTGAAATCACTGGTCTTGGCCTCAAAGATGCTAAAGATGTAGTAGATAACGCACCTAAAGCAGTTAAAGAAGGCGTTTCTAAAGAAGAAGCTGAAGAAATCAAAGGTAAGCTTGAAGAAGTTGGAGCATCAGTAGAAGTTAAGTAATGGCAGTTTTATATAAAGAGCTCGTCGGTTAACGGCGGGCTCTATATGTGTTTATTTCTCCAATTATAACCATTAATAAAGTAGGTGCCCGTATGTCTGAGCATTACTTTTCGCAAAAACCCCAATCTAAAAGTTCACCAAGAAAATGGAGTTATTCTTTGCGTGGCAGAGATTATACGTTTGTCAGCGATTATGGCGTTTTCTCAAAAAATGAAGTGGATTTCGGCTCGCGGTTGCTGGTTGAACAATTTCACGCACCGCCGATTGACGGTAATTTGTTGGATCTGGGCTGCGGCTATGGCCCAATAGGAATATCATTGGCTGATTGTTTTCGTGACCGGAATGTGGTGCTTTCCGATGTGAATGAACGTGCCCTTACCCTGGCCGAACAGAACGCTTCGCTTAATAGCGTTTCCAATGTTGATATTATTCATAGTAACCGTTTTGCGAATTTGGGCGGCCGGTTTTTTGCAGCAATTGTGACAAATCCGCCAATTCGGGCGGGCAAAGATGTTGTTCATAAAATGTTTGAGGAGAGTGGCGCTGCATTAATGAAGAGTGGACAGCTGTGGGTCGTTATCCAGAAGAAACAGGGTGCCCCCTCAGCCAAAGAAAAAATGGAGTCCATATTTGGCAATGTAGAAGTAGTGTCACGCAGCAAGGGTTACTTTCTTCTCGTTTCTGTGAAATAATAGGGTCAAAAGGTTTATATTTGACCTAATATCATCCATATGATAATATAGTAAAATGCTAACATGGGATTTCTTTTGTCAAGTGGAAATTTCATTGGAAAGAAACGTATATTTCATTGCCAAACGGAGACAATGGTAGAATCCACCAAAATACACAATGAAGGTTTTTGTCGAAAAACCTTTTTTCTGTTTTTATACTTTATGGATATCAGCTGTTTTAAATGGCAGGAAACAAATGAATATGAGCTTGTAATTACTTCGGATTACAAGTTTGTTAAGTATGGTTTTCAGGCAATAGTACAAGTGCTATTGTTGTTTCTTATCAGCAATTTAACAAGATTCAAAACAGCTGTATTTGCAGCGGTTTTTTTCAATAAATATTATTAGTCATTTTTCAACGGGTCGTATTGCCCGGCTGAAAAATGCTTGATTTGAGGGGTGAAGCAGTTGACAGGTCAACTAGTTCAGTATGGACGTCATCGCCAGCGCAGAAGCTATGCGCGTATCAGCGAGGTGTTAGAATTACCAAATCTAATCGAAATCCAAACCGCTTCTTATCAGTGGTTCCTGGAAGAAGGGTTACGGGAAATGTTCAAGGATATTTCCCCTATTGAAGATTTTACAGGTAACCTATCACTCGAGTTTGTCGATTATAGTCTGGGAGAACCAAAGTATCCTGTAGATGAATCCAAGGACCGGGACGTGACATATAATGCTCCGCTTCGTGTGAAGGTGCGTTTGATCAATAATGAGACCGGTGAAGTGAAAGAACAAGAAGTATTTATGGGTGACTTTCCGTTAATGACAGACACAGGAACATTTATTATTAATGGAGCTGAACGTGTCATCGTTTCACAACTTGTTCGTTCACCGAGCGTTTATTATAACGAAAAAATAGATAAAAACGGTAAGAGGGGAGTAACGGCAACCGTTATTCCAAACCGTGGAGCCTGGCTGGAACTTGAAACGGATGCAAAAGATGTTGCATATGTAAGAATTGACCGTACGCGTAAATTACCGGTAACGGTGCTTTTGCGTGCGCTCGGGTTTGGCACAGACCAGGAGATTATCGATCTTTTGGGTGAAAATGAATACCTGAAAAATACACTTGAAAAAGATAATACCGAAACAACTGAAAAGGCGTTGCTGGAAATTTATGAACGGCTTCGTCCGGGTGAACCGCCAACAGTCGAAAATGCGAAGAGTCTATTAATTTCCCGTTTCTTTGACCCGAAACGTTATGACCTGGCACATGTTGGCCGGTATAAGATGAATAAAAAGCTTCATATCAAAAACCGTCTGTTTAATCAGGTTCTTGCGGAGCCGGTAGTTGATCCGGAAACCGGGGAAGTCCTGGCGCAAAAAGGTGATAAGCTGGAGCGGAAATTGCTGAATAAAATCATCCCTTACCTTGATAAAGAAGAAGGTAAAATTGGTGAGAAGGAATTGATGCCTGCTGAAGGAGTTTTGGAGGATCCAATTCAACTCCAGTCCATTAAGATTATGGACCCGACTGATCCGAACGGGGAACATGACCTGACAGTTATCGGGAATGCGGGAATTGACAGGGATGTAAAAAATATTATGCCTGCTGATATTCTTTCAGCCATCAGTTATTTCTTCAATTTGCTCCATATGGTTGGAGATACGGATGATATTGACCATCTGGGTAATCGCCGGCTTCGCTCTGTAGGCGAATTGCTGCAAAATCAATTCCGGATCGGGCTGTCACGAATGGAACGGGTTGTTCGTGAACGGATGTCTATTCAGGACACTTCCAGTATTACGCCGCAACAGTTAATCAATATTCGTCCGGTAATTGCATCAATTAAAGAGTTTTTCGGAAGTTCACAGTTATCCCAGTTTATGGACCAGACCAATCCATTGGCAGAGCTGACCCACAAACGGCGCCTATCTGCATTGGGACCAGGCGGCTTAACGCGTGAACGTGCCGGTTTTGAAGTGCGGGATGTTCACTATTCCCACTATGGGCGTATGTGTCCGATTGAGACGCCTGAGGGACCAAACATCGGCTTAATTAACTCGCTGTCAAGTTATGCAAAAGTGAATAAATTCGGTTTCATTGAAACTCCGTATCGCAGGGTCGATCCGGATACAGGGAAAGTTACAGCAGAAATTGATTACCTGACTGCTGATGAAGAAGACAATTATGTGGTTGCACAGGCGAACGCGCGATTGGATGAAGACGGTACTTTTTCTGATGAAGAAGTAATTGCCCGTTTCCGTGGGGAGAACACAATTGTTCCACGTGAAAAACTTGATTACATGGATGTTTCTCCAAAACAAGTTGTTTCTGCTGCGACAGCATGTATTCCGTTCCTTGAGAATGATGACTCCAACCGCGCTTTGATGGGTGCGAACATGCAGCGTCAGGCAGTACCGTTGATGCAGCCGCAAGCTCCTATCGTTGGAACCGGTATGGAATATGTATCTGGTAAAGATTCCGGTGCTGCAATCATTTGCCGCAACGAAGGTGTTGTCGAGAAGGTGGAAGCTAAGTCGGTACATGTCCGCCGTATTTCGGTAGTTGACGGGAAAGAAGTGAAAGGCGACTTGGATCGCTATCGTCTGCAGAAATATATCCGTTCCAACCAGGGAACCTGTTATAACCAACGTCCGATTGTCAGCCAGGGTGACCGTGTTACAAAAGGTGAAATCCTTGCAGACGGTCCTTCCATGGAAGACGGTGAACTGGCACTTGGGCAAAACGTTCTTGTCGGCTTCATGACATGGGAAGGTTATAATTACGAGGATGCCATCATTATGAGTGAGCGTCTTGTAAAAGACGATGTATATACATCGATTCATATTGAGGAATATGAGTCGGAAGCACGTGATACAAAGCTTGGACCGGAGGAAATCACAAGAGATATTCCGAATGTCGGTGAAGATGCTTTGAAAAACCTTGATGAACAAGGGATCATCCGTGTCGGAGCAGAGGTTTCTGATGGTGATATTCTGGTAGGGAAGGTAACTCCTAAAGGTGTCACAGAGCTTTCTGCAGAGGAACGGCTGCTTCACGCTATTTTCGGTGAAAAAGCCCGCGAAGTTCGCGATACGTCACTCAGGGTGCCACACGGTGCCGGAGGAATTGTGCTGGATGTAAAAATCTTCAACCGTGAAGATGGAGATGAGTTGCCGCCGGGTGTTAACCAACTCGTTCGTGCGTATATCGTTCAGAAACGTAAGATTTCAGAAGGCGATAAAATGGCCGGACGTCACGGTAACAAAGGTGTTATTTCCAAAATACTTCCTGAAGAAGATATGCCGTTCCTTCCAGATGGAACACCAATTGATATCATGTTGAATCCATTGGGGGTACCATCGCGAATGAACATCGGACAGGTATTTGAGTTGCATCTTGGTATGGCAGCCAGACAACTTGGTCTGCATGTGGCAACACCGGTATTTGATGGTGCCAACGAACAGGATGTCTGGGATACACTGGAAGAAGCAGGAATGCCTAAGGATGCCAAGTCCATCCTGTACGACGGAAGAACCGGTGATCCATTTGATAATCGGGTTTCTGTGGGTGTTATGTACATGATTAAGCTTGCCCACATGGTTGATGATAAGCTGCACGCCCGTTCAACTGGTCCATACTCACTGGTAACCCAGCAGCCGCTTGGCGGTAAAGCACAGTTCGGTGGTCAGCGCTTCGGTGAGATGGAAGTTTGGGCATTGGAGGCATATGGTGCCGCATATACACTTCAAGAAATTCTTACGGTTAAATCGGACGATGTTGTTGGTCGTGTGAAAACCTATGAATCGATTGTTAAAGGTGACAATGTACCTGAACCTGGTGTTCCGGAATCATTCAAGGTTCTGATTAAAGAACTGCAAAGTCTCGGACTTGATGTCAAGATGCTGTCCAGTGATGAATCGGAAATTGAAATGCGTGAGCTGGAAGAAGAGGACACGCAGGCTGCAAGCAAATTGAATCTGGAAGTTGAAGAAGGTTAAAAATAACGGGATTGCCGGTTCTTTATAAAGAGAGCCGGCATCCATCCATATAAATTTTGCATGGCATTTGGGAAAATCGGACACTAAAAGGGAGGTAGGCCCCTTGCTAGATGTAAATAACTTTGAGTATATGAAAATTGGTTTAGCTTCACCTGAAAAAATCCGCTCTTGGTCTTATGGCGAGGTTAAAAAGCCGGAAACAATCAACTATCGTACGTTGAAGCCTGAGAAAGACGGTCTGTTCTGTGAACGGATCTTTGGCCCGCAAAAGGACTGGGAATGTCATTGCGGAAAGTATAAGCGTGTACGTTACAAAGGTGTCGTTTGTGACCGTTGTGGAGTGGAAGTCACAAAGGCGAAAGTACGCCGGGAGCGCATGGGCCATATCGAACTTGCTGCCCCTGTATCACATATCTGGTATTTTAAAGGAATTCCAAGCCGCATGGGTCTTGTTCTTGATATGTCACCGCGTGCACTGGAAGAGGTTATCTATTTTGCAGCATATATTGTTACAGAATCAGGAGATACACCGTTAGAGAAAAAACAGCTTCTGTCCGAAAAAGAATATCGTGCTTACTATGATAAATATGGTAAATCCTTTAAGGCGCAAATGGGTGCTGAGGCAATCCGCAAGCTCCTGCAGGATATTGATTTGGAAAAAGAAGTTGATATGTTAAAAGAAGAACTGAAAACAGCACAGGGTCAACGCAGAACACGTGCGATTAAACGTTTGGAAGTGTTGGAAGCATTCCGTCATTCCGGAAACGAAACATCCTGGATGATTTTGGATGTACTGCCGGTGATTCCACCGGAAATTCGTCCGATGGTTCAATTGGATGGCGGTCGTTTCGCAACATCTGATTTGAACGATCTTTATCGTCGTGTTATTAACCGGAACAACCGTTTGAAGCGTTTATTGGACCTGGGTGCGCCAAGTATTATCGTTCAAAACGAAAAACGGATGCTGCAGGAAGCAGTTGATGCATTGATTGATAATGGGCGCCGCGGTCGTCCAGTAACAGGTCCGGGCAATCGACCATTGAAATCACTGTCACATATGCTAAAAGGTAAGCAAGGACGATTCCGTCAGAACTTGCTGGGTAAACGTGTTGACTACTCGGGACGTTCCGTAATTGTCGTTGGGCCGCATTTGAAAATGTATCAGTGCGGACTGCCGAAAGAAATGGCGCTTGAGTTATTTAAGCCATTTATTATGAAAGAATTGGTTGAAAAAGGATTCGCCCATAATATTAAATCAGCAAAACGGAAAATTGAGCGCGTGCACCCGGAAGTTTGGGATGTTTTGGAAGAGGTAATCAAGGAACACCCGGTATTGCTTAACCGGGCACCAACACTGCACCGTTTGGGGATTCAGGCATTTGAGCCGACATTGGTTGAAGGTCGTGCAATTCGTCTGCACCCATTGGTATGTACAGCATACAACGCAGACTTTGATGGGGACCAAATGGCTGTACACGTGCCATTATCAGCAGAGGCACAGGCAGAAGCACGTATACTGATGCTGGCAGCACAAAACATTTTGAATCCGAAAGACGGAAAACCGGTTGTAACCCCTTCACAGGATATGGTCTTGGGTAACTATTACCTGACACTTGAGCGTGAAGATGCCGTTGGTGAGGGCAGTGTCTTTAAAGATTTAAACGAAGCGCTGATGTCTTATCAAAACGGTTATGTGCATCTTCATACACGGGTTGCTATTCAGGCATCAAGCCTGCATAAGAAGTCGTTTACGGAGGAACAAAACAGTCAGTTGCTTCTGACCACAGTCGGAAAACTGATTTTTAACGAAATATTGCCTGAATCGTTCCCATATATCAATGAACCGACAAAGAGCAATCTGGAGATTGAAACACCTGAAAAGTACTTTATTGAGCAGGGAACAGATGTTAAAGAGGAAATCAAAAAGCGTGATATTATTAACCCATTCAAGAAGGGTATTCTTGGAGATATCATTGCTGAAGTCTTTAAACGCTTCAAAATCAGTGAGACTTCCAAAATGCTTGACCGAATGAAAGACCTTGGGTTCAGCTATTCCACCAAGGCGGGTATGACAGTAGGTGTTTCTGACATCGTTGTATTGTCAGAAAAAGAAGACATACTCAATGATGCCCAGCAGAAAGTTGATAAAGTATTGAAGCAATTCCGCCGTGGTTTAATTACCGATGAAGAACGCTATGACCGGGTTATTGCCGTTTGGTCTCAAGCGAAAGACACCATTCAGGAAAAATTGATGGAGTCACTTGATAAGCGGAACCCAATCTTTATGATGAGTGATTCAGGAGCACGAGGTAACGCATCCAACTTTACACAACTGGCCGGAATGCGCGGTCTGATGGCAAATCCATCCGGTAAGATTATTGAATTACCGATTAAATCAAGCTTCCGTGAAGGTTTAACCGTATTGGAATACTTTATTTCCACACACGGTGCCCGTAAAGGTCTTGCCGATACAGCCCTGAAAACGGCTGACTCTGGTTACCTGACACGCCGTCTTGTGGATGTGGCGCAAGATGTCATCATCCGCGAAGATGATTGCGGAACTGATCGCGGTCTTACTGTTTCATCGTTGATGGATGGAACAGAACTAATTGAGCCATTAATTGACAGGCTGATTGGCCGTACCGCATTTGAGGATGTTAAACATCCGGAAACGAACGAAGTGCTCGTTGAAAATGATACAGTTATTTCCGAAGATCAGGCGAAACAAATCGTTGAAGCTGGTGTGGAACAAGTAACAATCCGTACTGCATTCACATGTAATACAAAACATGGTGTGTGCCAGAAGTGTTACGGTCGAAACCTTGCAACAGGCGATAAAGTTGAAGTGGGTGAGGCAGTTGGTATTATTGCCGCACAGTCCATTGGTGAACCAGGTACACAGCTGACAATGCGTACATTCCATACAGGCGGTGTCGCAGGAGACGATATTACACAGGGTCTTCCGCGTATCCAGGAATTGTTTGAAGCACGTAATCCTAAAGGGCAGGCTGTTATCAGTGAAATCCATGGTACCATCCATGAAATTAAAGAAGTAAAAGATAAGCAGGAAATTGTCGTTCAGGGTGATGTTGAACAACGTTCCTATGCGGTTCCATACAATGCCCGTATGAAAGTAACTACAGGCGATAAAGTGATTGCAGGGGAAGAACTCACCGAGGGTTCTGTTGATCCGAAAGAACTGCTTCGTGTTCAAGGAGTTGAAGGCGTTCAGGATTATCTGCTTCGCGAAGTTCAGCGTGTATACCGGATGCAGGGTGTTGAAATTGGTGACAAACACGTCGAAGTTATGGTTCGCCAGATGCTTCGTAAGATCCGTGTCATTGAATCAGGCGATACGGACGTTCTGCCAGGTTCATTGCTTGAAATACACCAGTTCAAAGAAGCAAACACTCCTGTACTGCAGGATGGCAAGGAACCGGCAACAGGGAAGCCAGTGCTTCTGGGTATTACAAAAGCATCTCTCGAAACCGACTCATTCCTTTCAGCCGCATCATTCCAGGAAACAACTCGTGTCCTGACAGATGCAGCTATCAAAGGAAAGCGGGATGAACTGCTTGGACTGAAAGAGAATGTTATCATCGGGAAGCTTGTTCCTGCTGGTACGGGAATCAACCGTTACCGCAAAATCAGGCCATCCACTGATGAATTGGAAGAAAATGCGGAGGCAACCGAAGAAACAGAACCGGTGCAATAACCATTTTCATATAACAAGTAAAATAAAATCGGAAGCACCAAAAACATTATATTTTGTATTGACATTAAAAAATGAGAATGATAATATAAGCAAGGTGCTTCCGATTCTACTTGTTGCTTTGGAGGATATGCAGATGTCTTATGAAAAAGTAGCTCAGGATAAATCCAAGTTAGTGATCGGAATAAAACAAACGCTTAAAGCTATGAAAAATGGTCAAGTAAGCGAAGTGTTTATTGCTGATGATGCTGATCAGCATATCACAGAGAAGATAGAAGTTTTGGCAGAAGAAATGAATGTTTCCTGCCAGCGTGTGGACTCAATGGAAAAGTTGGGTAAAGCATGCGGGATCGATGTTGGTGCATCGGCGGCTGCTGTAAAGCAATAATGGTTTTGGCGTAAATTTTGTCGCGAAAGCTTTGTTTTTTGCCAAAAGATGAACCACCTGGATATGTGGGATTACAAATCACCAGCTGGTGGACGCTGATTTAACTTAAAACTGAAAGAAGAAGGGAGGAAAATGAAATGCCTACTATTAATCAACTGGTACGAAAAGGTCGCGTAAACAAACCGAAAAAATATGACTCTCCAGCATTAAACAGAGGATATAATAGCTTCAAGAAAAAGTTCACCAACCAGAATTCACCTCAAAAGCGTGGTGTATGTACTCGTGTTGGTACGCTGACACCTAAGAAGCCAAACTCTGCATTGCGTAAATATGCACGTGTGCGTTTGTCCAATAATATGGAAGTAACTGCATACATTCCTGGAATTGGTCACAACCTGCAGGAACACAGTGTAGTATTGCTTCGTGGTGGACGTGTGAAAGACCTTCCAGGGGTACGTTATCATATCGTGCGCGGAGCACTTGATACTGCCGGAGTGGAAGGGCGCATGCAAGGCCGTTCTAAATACGGTACTAAAAAACCAAAAAAATAATGAACGGATGATAAACAACAAAGAAAGGAGGGGGACATATGCCACGTAAAGGACCAGTACCTAAACGCGATGTCTTGCCGGATCCGCTTTATAAATCTAAATTAGTAACTCGCCTGATTAACCAGATTATGGTTGATGGTAAAAGGGGAAAGGCACAAAAGATTCTTTATAACGCATTTGAACTTGTTGCTGAACGCAGCGGCCAAAATGCAATGGAAGTTTTTGAACAGGCAATGAAAAATGTTATGCCAGTACTTGAGGTGCGGGCACGCCGTGTCGGTGGTTCGAACTATCAGGTGCCAATGGAAGTGCGCCCGGAACGTCGCCAGGCATTAGGCTTGCGTTACATTGTTAACTATTCGCGTCTGCGCGGAGAGAAAACAATGGAAGAGCGTCTTGCAAACGAAATTCTGGATGCTTCCAATAATACAGGTGCATCTGTTAAAAAACGCGAAGAATTACACAAGATGGCAGAAGCAAACAAAGCATTTGCTCACTATCGCTGGTAAAAAACCAAATAAAGCATTTAACAGGAAGGAGAAGAATACATGGCTAGAGAGTTCTCCTTGGAAAAGACGCGTAATATTGGTATTATGGCGCATATTGATGCAGGTAAAACCACTACTACTGAGCGTATTCTTTTCTACACAGGACGTATTCATAAAATTGGTGAAACTCATGAAGGTGCATCACAGATGGACTGGATGGAGCAGGAGCAGGAACGCGGTATCACCATTACATCCGCAGCAACCACTGCTCAATGGAAAGGCCATCGCATAAACATCATCGATACACCGGGGCACGTGGACTTTACTGTTGAGGTTGAACGTTCTTTGCGTGTGCTTGATGGTGCGGTAACAGTGCTTGATGCCCAATCGGGTGTTGAACCACAAACCGAAACCGTATGGCGTCAGGCAACAACATACGGTGTACCGAGAGTTGTCTTCATTAACAAAATGGATAAAGTCGGTGCAGACTTCCTTTATTCAACAAACACTTTGAAAGAACGTTTGGGTGCTAATGCGCATGCTGTGCAGCTACCAATTGGTGCTGAGGATAATTTCGAAGGTATCATTGACCTGATTACAATGGAAGCCTATTATTATGAAGATGATTTGGGAACACGCGCAGAGGCCCGTGAAATCCCTGCTGAATATAAAGACAAGGCTGAAGAGTTACGAGCTGGCCTGGTTGAAGCAGTAGCCGAGCTGGACGAAGACTTGATGATGAAGTATCTTGAGGGAGAAGAAATCTCTGAAGATGAACTGAAAAAAGCGATTCGGACAGCGACATTGAATGTTGAGTTTTACCCTGTATTTGTCGGCTCTGCATTTAAAAACAAAGGCGTACAGCTCATGCTTGATGGCGTAATTGATTACCTGCCTGCACCTACAGACGTACCTCCAATTGAAGGTATCGTTCCAGGTACAGAGGAAGAAACAACTCGTCCATCAGACGATAAGGCGCCATTTTCAGCACTTGCATTTAAAGTTATGACCGACCCATATGTTGGGAAGCTAACTTTCTTCCGCGTTTACTCCGGAACTTTAGATTCTGGTTCCTATGTTAAAAACTCTGGAAAAGATAAACGTGAACGTGTTGGTCGTATTCTGCAGATGCATGCTAACTCCCGTGAAGAAATCAAAACGGTTTATTCCGGTGAAATTGCAGCTGCTGTAGGTTTGAAGGATACTTCAACCGGGGACACACTTTGTGACGAGAAAGATACCGTTATTCTGGAGTCCATGGAATTCCCTGATCCGGTTATCTCTGTTGCAATTGAACCCAAAACGAAAGCTGACCAGGATAAAATGGCTATTGCTTTAGGTAAACTTGCTGAGGAAGACCCAACATTTAAAACCGAAACAAATGTGGAAACTGGTCAAACGATTATTTCCGGTATGGGTGAGCTGCACCTTGACGTTATTGTCAATCGTTTGAAAGCTGAATTTAAAGTTGAAGCAAACGTTGGTGCTCCGCAAGTTGCATACCGTGAGACATTCCGCGCCTCTGCTGATGTGGAAGGTAAATTTATTAAACAATCTGGTGGACGTGGACAATACGGTCATGCCTGGGTTAAATTTGAGCCAAATGAAGAAGGCGCAGGATTTGAATTTGTAAACAAAATTACTGGTGGTGTTATTCCGCGTGAGTACATCCCATCTGTTGAAGCTGGTATCAAAGAATCAGCAGAAAGCGGCGTATTAGCCGGGTATCCGCTGATTGATTTCAAAGCAACAGTTTATGATGGAAGCTACCATGATGTAGACTCTAACGAAATGGCATTTAAAATTGCCGGTTCCATGGCCTTGAAGGCTGCAAAAGAAAAATGTAAGCCAGTTCTGCTTGAGCCGGTTGAAAAAGTTGAAATTGTCATCCCGGAAGAATATATGGGAGATATCATGGGTGATGTAACATCACGAAGAGGCCGTGTGGAAGGTATGGAAGCACGTGGCCCTGCACAGGTTATTAAAGCATTTGTTCCACTTTCGGAAATGTTTGGCTATGCGACAGTATTACGTTCAAACACCCAGGGTCGTGGACAGTACACAATGCATTTTGACCACTATGAAGAAGTGCCGAAGAGTATTTCTGAAGAAATTATTAAGAAAAATGCTGGAGAATAATTGATTTTTTCTTCGTTCTGAAGTATAACTTTTATTGAAGGCAGACATTCAGGTTATAACCTATAATATATTTGTATTTATTTAAAGGAGGAAACTATAAATGGCTAAAGAAAAGTTCGATCGCTCAAAAAGTCACGTGAACATTGGAACTATTGGACACGTTGACCATGGTAAAACTACTTTGACTGCTGCAATCACTACTACATTGCACAAACAATCCGGTAAAGGTACTGCAATGGCTTATGACCAAATCGACGGTGCTCCGGAAGAAAAAGAACGCGGAATTACAATTGCAACTTCCCACGTTGAGTATGAAACCGACACTCGTCACTATGCTCACGTTGACTGCCCGGGACACGCTGACTATGTTAAAAACATGATCACTGGTGCAGCACAAATGGATGGAGCTATTCTGGTAGTATCTGCTGCCGACGGTCCAATGCCGCAAACTCGTGAACACATCCTGCTTTCACGTAACGTTGGGGTACCTGCAATCGTTGTATTCCTTAACAAATGTGACATGGTTGATGACGAAGAATTGCTTGAGCTTGTTGAAATGGAAGTTCGTGATTTGTTAACTGAGTACGACTTCCCTGGTGATGATGTACCAGTTATTAAAGGTTCTGCACTGAAAGCTCTTGAAGGCGATGCAGACTACGAAGAAAAAATTTATGAACTGATGGCTGCAGTTGATGAGTACATTCCAACTCCAGAACGTGACCATGACAAGCCATTCATGATGCCTGTTGAGGACGTGTTCTCAATCACTGGCCGTGGTACAGTTGCAACTGGCCGTGTTGAACGCGGATCTGTTAAAGTTGGTGACGAAGTAGAATTAATCGGTCTTGCTGAAAAAGCTTCTAAAACAACTGTAACTGGTGTAGAAATGTTCCGTAAGCTTCTTGATTATGCTGAGGCTGGTGACAACATCGGTGCACTGCTTCGCGGTGTTGCCCGTGAAGACATCAACCGTGGTCAAGTACTGGCAAAGCCTGGTTCAATCACACCACACACAAACTTCAAAGCTGAAGTTTACGTATTGTCAAAAGAAGAAGGTGGACGTCATACTCCATTCTTCGCAAACTATCGTCCACAGTTCTATTTCCGTACTACAGACGTTACTGGAGTTATTACGCTTCCAGAAGGCGTGGAAATGGTAATGCCTGGCGATAACATTGAAATGGCTGTTGAATTGATTTCACCAATCGCTATCGAAGACGGTACACGTTTCTCTATCCGTGAAGGCGGACGTACTGTTGGATCCGGTGTTGTAACAACCATCGAAAAGTAATAGGGCAATAAGCTAGCTAGCTAAAGAAAACAGGCAGCGTGACGACGCTGCCTGTTTTTGCGTATAATTTTAGTTTCGCTGCTTTCGTGTAGAATTGTTTTCAAAATGAGATCCCTTGGAGTCCTTCATATTCCAGCGATAAAGTGATTCCAGCATTTTTCCTAAGTACAATTGTAGATAGTACGACAGAACAACAACCAGCGAAGTGTATTTCCGGAGCGACGCTTAGGCACTCATTTTCGCACGTGGTTGTCAAAGTTTAATTCAGCTGCAATTTTTCCATAATTATTCAATATAAATGGTTATGCTAATTTTCCACAAAAAATTTGCCGCTATCCCTTGCATTCCGTGCAATAAGTTTGTATAATACATAGATGTGCAATCTAATAATATTTTAGTTGAAATGGTTGCATTGACCGCATTATATCTATATAATATGAATGTTGGTCAGAAAGGCGATGAAGTGAAAGGTTGTCGACACACCCGGCCCCTTTGCCATGGCGGGTGGTTGAGAAAATTTTCACGGAGAATGTCTATTATAAAATGGGCGAAAAGGAGGGAAAATAATGGCAAAAGAGAAGATTAGAATTCGATTAAAGGCGTATGATCACCGTATTTTAGATCAGTCCGCTGAAAAAATTGTAGAAACGGCTAAGCGCTCAGGTGCAAGTGTATCTGGACCAATCCCGTTGCCTACAGAGAAATCAGTGTATACCGTTCTGCGTGCTGTACACAAGTACAAAGACGCTCGTGAGCAGTTCGAAATGCGTACTCATAAACGGTTAATCGACATTGTCAATCCAACACCGCAAACAGTTGACTCTCTTATGAGACTTGACTTGCCATCCGGTGTGGATATTGAGATTAAATTATAAATCATTGAATTATTATAGGAGGTGTAACGGATGACGAAAGGAATCTTAGGTCGTAAAATCGGCATGACTCAGCTTTTCTCTGAAGAGGGAGAATTAGTACCTGTAACAGTTGTTCAGGCTGAGCCAAACGTAGTATTGCAGAAAAAGACATTGGAAAACGATGGCTACGAAGCGCTACAAATCGGTTTTGCAGATGAAAAGGAATCACGTACAAACAAAGCGGAAAAAGGTCATGCTGATAAAGCAAACACAGCCCCTAAGCGCTACGTTCGTGAAATCCGTCACGCAAATCTTGATGAATATGAAGTAGGTCAAGAGTTAAGCGTAGAAGTTTTTGAGGTTGGCGATATGGTGGATGCCACCGGTACTTCAAAGGGGAAAGGTTTCCAGGGTGCGATCAAGCGTCATAACCAACAACGCGGTCCGTCTTCCCATGGTTCACACTTTCATAGAAGTGCAGGTGCAATGGCTATGGCAGCAGACCCGGCGCGTGTTTTCAAAGGCAAGAAATTACCAGGTCAAATGGGCGGAAAGCAAATCACCATTCAAAACCTTGAAGTGGTAAAAGTAGATGCTGAGCGCAATCTTCTTTTGATCAAAGGTAATATTCCTGGTGCAAAAAAATCATTTGTGAAAATCACGAGTGCATTAAAGGCTAACTAATCATAGATACGAAGGGAGGATATGTCATGCCTAAAGTAGCACTATTTAAACAAGATGGATCTCAAGCAGGCGATGTGGAACTAAATGATTCTGTTTTTGGCATTGAGCCGCATACGCATGTTTTGAATGAAGCGGTACTGATGCAGCGCGCATCAACTCGTCAGGGTACACATGCCGTGAAAAACCGCTCAGAAGTAAGAGGCGGAGGACGTAAACCATGGCGTCAAAAAGGAACTGGCCGTGCGAGACAAGGTTCAACCCGTTCCCCACAATGGGTAGGCGGTGGAACTGTGTTCGGTCCAACTCCACGCAGCTACAGCTACAAATTGCCGAAGAAAGTACGTCGGCTTGCACTTAAATCTGCATTGTCTTCCAAAGTAAAAGAAGAAGATGCATTAGTGCTGGAGAGCATTGCGATTGATGCCCCAAAAACAAAAGAAGTTGTAAAAATGCTGGAAGCACTTAATGTAGATTCCAAAGCATTGGTTGTTACAGCTGATAAGGATGAAACAGTTATTCGTTCAGCAAACAATCTGCAGCATGTAAATGTTCTTACTGTAGATGAACTGAATGTACTGGACTTGCTAATGCATGACAAGCTGATCATCACGAAAGAGGCAGCTGAAAAAGCAGGGGAGGTGCTTGCATAATGAAAGAACCACGTGATATTATTAAGCGCCCTGTCATTACAGAGAATACTGCTGATTTAATGGCGGAAAAGAAATATACGTTTGAGGTAAACCCGAAAGCAAACAAAACAGAAATCAAAGATGCAGTTGAACTGGTTTTTGGTGTTAAAGTGGTACGTGTCAACACGATGAATATTAAAGGTAAATTTAAGCGGATGGGCCGCTATGGCGGTTACCGCTCAGATCGTAAAAAAGCTATCGTACAACTGACAGAAGACAGTAAAGAACTGGACTTCTTTGAAGCGTAAGTTATAAAAGAGTGAAGGAGGGAAAAAGATGGCGATTAAAAAATTCAAACCGACCTCTAATGGAAGACGCAATATGTCAATATCAGACTTCGCAGAGATTACAACAGATTCACCTGAAAAATCCCTGTTAAGTCCATTGTACAAACGCGGTGGTCGTAATAACCAAGGTAAATTAACTGTTCGTCATCAAGGCGGCGGTCACAAGCGTCAATATCGTATTATTGACTTTAAGCGCGATAAAGATGGTATACCAGGAAGCGTTGCTACTATCGAGTACGATCCGAACCGTTCAGCAAACATTGCATTAATTCACTATGCAGATGGTGAAAAGCGTTATATTCTTGCACCAAAAGGGATTAAGGTAGGCAATAAAATTGAAGCCGGAGAAAATGCCGACATCAAACTTGGAAATGCTCTTCCGCTTAAAAATATCCCTGTAGGTACGGTTATTCACAATATTGAATTGAAACCGGGCCGCGGTGGTCAGATCGCACGTTCTGCAGGTGCTGAAGCACAGGTTCTTGGCCGTGAAGGTAAATACACACTTGTTCGTTTGTCTTCAGGTGAAGTGCGGTTGATTCTGTCAACATGCCGTGCAACTGTTGGTCAGGTTGGAAATATCGAGCATGAACTTGTTCGTGTTGGTAAAGCAGGCCGTACACGCTGGTTAGGCAAGCGCCCGACTGTTCGCGGATCTGTTATGAACCCTAACGATCACCCGCATGGTGGTGGTGAAGGACGTGCGCCTATCGGACGTAAGTCGCCTATGTCACCTTGGGGTAAACCAACACTTGGTTACAAGACTCGTCAGCGCAACAAACCTACAGATAAATTTATCGTTCGTAAGCGCAAAAAATAAACGGACAGAACGGCGCAAATCGTTCGCCGTTCGATTACGAAAGGAGGTTTATCCATGGGTCGCAGCTTGAAAAAAGGACCTTTTGCAGATGACCATCTAATGAAAAAGATTGATAATCTGAATGAAACTGACAAAAAACAAGTTATTAAAACTTGGTCTCGTCGTTCAACAATTTTCCCTACATTTGTCGGTCATACAATTGCTGTATATGATGGACGCAAACATGTGCCTGTCTATGTAACAGAAGATATGGTCGGTCATAAATTGGGAGAATTTGCGCCAAGCCGTACGTTTAAAGGGCATTCTGGCGATGATAAGAAAACAAAACGCTAATGAGAGGAGGCACTCCACATGCAAGCAAAAGCCGTTGCTAAATCAGTTCGTATTGCTCCTCGTAAAGTTCGTTTAGTCGTAGATTTGATTCGAGGAAAAGAAGTTGGTGAAGCAGTCGCAATTCTGCGTCACACACAACGTGGTGCTTCTCCAGTTGTAGAAAAAGTTCTAAACTCTGCAATTGCTAATGCAGAACACAACTATGAGATGGAGCCAGATAATCTGGTAATTTCCGAAGCATTCGTTAATGAAGGTGCAACATTGAAACGTTTCCGTCCACGCGCACAAGGACGTGCAAGTAAAATCAATAAACGCACAAGCCACATTACCGTGGTTGTAACTGAAAAGAAGGAGGGATAGTCAGTGGGTCAAAAAGTAAATCCTAAAGGTCTTCGTGTCGGTATCATTAAAGACTGGGAATCAAAATGGTATGCAGGCAAAGACTATGCAGACTTACTACATGAAGATATTAAGATCAGAGAATATCTTGAAAATCGCTTGCGCATTGCTGCTGTTTCTTCTATCGAAATTGAACGTGCAGCAAACCGTGTAAATATTACTATTCACACTGGTAAACCAGGAATGGTTATCGGTAAAGGCGGTTCAGAAGTAGAAGCTCTACGTAAATCATTAAACAGCCTGACAGGCAAGCGGGTTCATATCAATATCGTTGAAATCAAGAAAGTTGATTTGAATGCTGCACTTGTTGCTGACAACATTGCTCGTCAACTGGAAAACCGTATCTCATTCCGTCGTGCTCAAAAGCAAACTATTCAACGTGCAATGCGTGCTGGAGCAAAAGGAATTAAAACACAAGTATCCGGACGTCTTGGCGGTGCCGATATCGCCCGTGCGGAACATTACAGTGAAGGAACAGTACCACTTCATACATTGCGTGCCGACATTGATTATGGCACTGCAGAAGCTGACACAACTTATGGTAAGCTTGGTGTCAAAGTATGGATCTATCGTGGGGAAGTCCTTCCAACTAAAACCAACAAATAAGGAAGGGGGAAATGCATTATGTTAATGCCTAAACGCGTAAAATTTCGCAGACAGCATCGTGGTAAAATGAAAGGACGTGCAAAAGGCGGCACTACAGTTGCCTTTGGTGAATACGGATTGCAAGCAGTTGAAGCATCATGGATCACCAGCCGTCAAATCGAGGCTGCCCGTATCGCAATGACCCGTTATATGAAACGTGGCGGTAAAGTTTGGATTAAAATCTTTCCTGACAAGCCATATACTGCAAAGCCCCTTGAAGTCCGCATGGGTTCCGGTAAAGGTGCTCCAGAAGGATGGGTAGCAGTAGTAAAACCAGGAAAAATCATGTTTGAAATCGCAGGTGTATCAGAAGATGTGGCACGTGAAGCGCTGCGCCTTGCTTCTCATAAACTGCCGATTAAAACTAAGTTTGTAAAACGTGAAGAAATTGGTGGTGAAATCAATGAAGGCTAATGAAATCAGAGAACTAACCACTGCCGAAATTGAACAAAAGGTTAAATCATTAAAAGAAGAGCTTTTTAATTTACGCTTTCAGCTTGCAACCGGCCAATTAGAAAATACTGCACGTATCCGTGAAGTGAAAAAATCGATTGCCCGAATGAAAACCGTTGTACGCCAACGTGAATTGAGCATCAATAACTGAAACCTAGAGAGGAGGTTAGCCTCAAATGAGTGAGCGTAATGATCGTAAAGTATACACAGGCCGTGTCGTATCAGACAAGATGGATAAGACTATCACTGTCTTGGTTGAGACATATAAGTTCCATAAACTGTATGGCAAGCGTGTGAAATACTCAAAGAAATTTAAGACACATGACGAAAACAACCAGGCAAAAACTGGTGATATCGTTTCAATCATGGAAACACGTCCGCTATCTGCCACAAAACGTTTCCGTTTGGTAGAAATCGTTGAAGAAGCGGTAATAATATAATTAAAGTTCGCTCGGAAGGTATCCGAAGGGAGGTCATAGCGATATGATTCAGCAAGAAACTCGTTTAAAAGTTGCAGACAACTCTGGTGCAAGAGAAGTATTGGCCGTTAAAGTATTGGGCGGATCCGGACGAAAAACTGCTAATATCGGTGATGTAATTGTTTGTACGGTAAAACACGCAACACCAGGAGGCGTTGTTAAAAAAGGCGATGTCGTAAAAGCAGTCATTGTTCGTACCAAATCAGGAATGCGCCGTAAAGATGGATCATACATTCGTTTTGATGAAAATGCTGCCGTAATTATCCGTGACGACAAGAGTCCAAGAGGAACACGTATCTTTGGACCGGTTGCACGTGAATTGCGTGATGCAAAATTCATGAAAATCGTATCTCTAGCTCCAGAAGTTTTATAAAGCGAAAAAGTCAAGCCTTGTCAAGGAGGTGCGTAAAGCATGCATGTAAAAAAAGGTGATAAAGTTAAAGTTATTTCCGGTAAAGATCGTGGTAAACAAGGCACTATTTTAGAAGCTTATCCAAAGAAGGACCGTGTTTTGGTTGAAGGTATTAACATGGTTAAAAAACACGCGAAACCATCTCAGGATAATCCGCAAGGTGGTATCCTCAATCAGGAGGCACCGATTCATGTTTCTAACGTAATGCTGGTAGATCCGAAATCCGGTGAACCAACTCGCATTGGTTATCAAGTAAAGGACGGAAAAAAGGTCCGCATCGCTAAAAAGTCCGGTGAAGCAGTAGATAAATAGTTCGCAGGCGAAAGGAGGGCGACATGATGAATGAACTGAAGCAAAAATATCGTGATGATATAGTACCATCAATGATGAGTAAATTTAATTACGAATCAGTAATGCAAGTACCTGGTATTGAAAAAATAGTTATTAATATGGGTGTTGGTGATGCTGTTCAGAATTCAAAAGCATTGGATAATGCTGTTGAAGAGCTATCATTAATCTCCGGGCAAAAGCCTATGGTTACCCGTGCCAAGAAATCAATTGCAGGTTTCCGTTTACGTGAAGGAATGCCAATCGGAGCAAAAGTAACACTGCGCGGTGAGCGTATGTTCGAATTTCTCCAAAAGCTGATTGCTGTTTCACTTCCGCGTGTACGTGATTTCCGCGGTATTTCCAAAAAAGCTTTTGACGGCCGAGGCAATTATACGCTGGGTGTCAAAGAACAACTGATTTTCCCGGAAATTAACTATGATAAAGTAAGCAAAGTGCGTGGTATGGATATTGTCATCGTTACAACTTCCAATACTGATGAAGAAGCACGTGAACTGTTGGCTCAACTGGGCATGCCTTTCCAGAAATAACTCGAGAGGATTCGTTTAGAGCTAATCACAAGGAGGGAAAATTGTGGCTAAAAAATCAATGATTGCGAAACAAAAACGTCCACAGAAATTTAAAGTGCGTGAATACACTCGCTGTGAACGATGTGGCCGACCACATTCAGTAATCCGTAAATTTAAACTTTGCCGTATTTGTTTCCGCGAACTTGCCTATAAAGGTCAAATTCCTGGTGTCAAAAAAGCAAGCTGGTAAACCCCGATCAGGGAAGGAGGTAATATGTAATGGTTATGACAGATCCAATCGCAGATATGCTGACTCGTATTCGAAATGCCAACATGGCAGGTCATGAAAAGCTGGAAATCCCGGCTTCCAAGATTAAAAAGGAAATCGCCGATATCCTCAAACGTGAAGGTTTTGTGCGCGATTATGAATTCATTGAAGATAACAAGCAAGGTGTACTGCGTGTTTTCCTTAAGTACGGCGTTAAAAAAGCACGTGTAATTACAGGAATTAAACGTATCAGTAAACCGGGCTTGCGCGTTTATGCAAAAGCTGACGAGGTGCCTCGTGTACTGAACGGTTTGGGAATTGCTATTGTCTCAACATCAAATGGTGTGCTTTCCGATAAAGAAGCACGTACACAAGCTGTTGGCGGCGAAGTATTGGCATACGTCTGGTAAATAAACATCTAATGACAAGGAGGTGCAGGGAATGTCTCGTATAGGACTTAAACCAATTGAAATTCCAGAGGGCGTTGAAATTAAAATGGACGGGAACACAATTACAGTTAAAGGCCCTAAAGGTGAACTGAGCAGAGACTTTCATGAAGACATGAAAGTGGTAATTGACGGCAATGTTCTAACTGTAGAACGTCCAAGCGATCATAAAGAGCATCGTGCATTGCATGGAACAACCCGCAGTCTGATCGGCAACATGGTTGAAGGGGTTCACAAAGGATTCGAAAAAGGCCTTGAAATCAATGGTGTAGGTTACCGTGCGCAAAAGCAGGGCAACAAAATTGTTATTAACGCTGGTTACTCACATCCGGTGGAAATTGAACCAATTGAAGGCATTGAAATAGATGTTCCTAAAAATACACAAGTAATTGTTAAAGGTATTAACAAGGAACTGGTTGGTGCAGTTGCAGCAAACATTCGAGCAATCAGGCCGCCTGAGCCTTATAAAGGTAAAGGTATCCGTTACGAAGGTGAATATGTACGACGCAAAGAAGGTAAAACTGCTAAGTAATTAGAATAGCAGCAGAAAGGAGTGACCCAGATGATCACAAAACCTGACAAAAACGCTGTACGCAAAAGAAGACATACTCGCGTTCGCAAGCAAGTTTCCGGAACTCAGGAACGCCCGCGTCTGAATGTGTACCGTTCAAATAAACACATGTACGCACAATTGATTGATGATGTTGAAGGTGTAACACTGGCAAGTGCTTCAACAAAAGACAATGATATCAATGTAACATCAGGAAGCAATGTTGAAGCAGCTGCAGAGGTAGGTAAGTTGGTTGCAAAACGTGCCCAGGATAAAGGTTATAACTTGATTGTGTTCGATCGCGGAGGCTACCTTTATCATGGACGTGTAAAGGCATTGGCAGATGCAGCCCGTGAAGCTGGTCTTGAATTTTAACCGATAGATAAAGGAGGGACATAGATGCATACAAGCATTGATCCGAACAAATTAGATCTTGAAGAACGCGTTGTTACGATCAACCGTGTTGCAAAAGTAGTTAAAGGTGGACGTAATTTCCGCTTTGCTGCACTGGTTGTAGTTGGAGATAAGAATGGTCATGTAGGCTTTGGTACCGGGAAATCAAAAGAGGTACCTGAAGCGATTAAAAAAGCTGTTGATGATGCGAAGAAGAACCTGATCACAGTACCGATTGTTGGAACGACTATTCCACATGAAATTCATGGCAGATATGGATCTGGAAATGTGTTGATGAAACCAGCTACAGAAGGTACGGGAGTTATTTCCGGCGGACCTGTTCGTGCTATACTGGAACTTGCAGGAGTCGGTGATATTTTGACAAAATCACTTGGTTCAAACACACCAATCAACATGATTCGTGCAACACTAAACGGACTGACAAACTTAAAGCGCGCGGAAGAAGTAGCGAAACTGCGCGGAAAGTCTGTAGAAGAACTGTTAGGATAAGGAGGGAAATACTATGTCTAAAAAATTAGAAATCACCCTCACGCGCAGTGTTATTGGCAGAACAGAAGCACAACGTAAAACTGTTCAGACACTAGGACTTAAAAAAATCCATCAATCCGTAGTTCGTGAAGATACTCCAGCCGTTCGCGGTTTGGTTAATAAAGTATCCCATCTACTAACGGTTAAGGAAGTTTAATTACACATTAGCGTAAAGAGGAGGTGCTCGCATGAAACTTCATGAATTGAAGGCATCAGAAGGAACCCGCAAAAAACGTAATCGCGTAGGTCGCGGTATGTCATCCGGCAATGGTAAAACATCAGGTCGAGGACATAAAGGACAAAAAGCTCGTTCAGGCGGTAATACACGTGTTGGATTCGAAGGTGGTCAAATGCCATTATTCCAGCGTTTGCCTAAGCGCGGCTTCACTAATATTCACCGTAAAGAATTTGCAATTGTTAACCTTGATGCTTTAAATCGTTTTGATGAAGGCACAGAAGTTACACCTGAGCTATTACTTGAAGAAGGTGTCGTAAGCAAACTTAAAGCAGGCGTTAAAGTGCTCGGTAAGGGTGCTGTCGAAAAGAATCTTACAGTAAAAGCTCATAAGTTCTCTGCTTCAGCGCGTGAAGCTATTGAAGCAGCGGGCGGTAAAGCAGAGGTGATTTAATGATCAGTACGATTTCCAATTTAATGCGCGTAGGTGACATCAGACGGAAGATTATCTTTACGTTATTAATGTTAGTCGTTTTCCGTCTGGGTACATTTATTCCAGTTCCATTTACGAATAATGAAGCTATTGAATCTTTAATGAGCCAGCAAAATGTATTTGGTTTTCTGAATACGTTTGGCGGGGGAGCGTTACAGAATTTCTCCATTTTCGCGATGGGCATCATGCCATACATTACGGCATCGATTATTATGCAATTGTTGCAAATGGATGTTGTACCAAAGTTCACTGAATGGAAAAAGCAAGGTGAAATGGGACGTAAGAAGATAGCACAGATTACGCGTTACGGCACAGTAATTCTTGCGTTTATCCAGGCAATCGCAATGTCAATTGGATTTAATGCAATGGCTGGCGGGATGCTGATTTCAGACCCCGGAATTTTAAAGTTCATTGTCATTGCTCTCGTACTGACCAGTGGAACAACATTTTTGATGTGGCTGGGTGAACAAATCACAGCAAACGGTGTTGGCAACGGAATATCCATATTGATTTTTGCTGGTATTGTAGCAGCAGTTCCAAATGGGGTAAAACAGTTATACAGTCAGTACTTCATGAATCCCGGCGATGAATTGTTCATCAATATTGTAATTGTTGCAATGATTGCGCTGGTTGTAATAGCAGTAACCGTTGGGGTTATTTTTATCCAGCAGGCACTGCGGAAAATACCAATTCAATATGCAAAAAAGCTCGTAAATCGTTCACCGGTTGGCGGACACTCCACACACTTGCCGTTAAAGGTAAATGCTGCCGGAGTTATCCCGGTAATTTTTGCGATTGCATTCATTATCGCGCCACGGACGGTTGCTGGACTTTTCGAAGGTAATGAGATTGCAGGAACAATCGAAAATATCTTTGATTATACACAGCCGATTGGAATGGTTATTTATGTAGCGTTGATTATAGCTTTCACGTATTTTTACACATTTGTGCAAGTTAACCCGGAACAGATGGCAGAAAACTTGCAGAAACAAGGTGGATATATCCCGGGCATCCGGCCTGGAAAAAACACAGAAACGTATCTGACACGTGTGATGTACAGATTGACGTTTGTAGGATCAATTTTCCTTGCAGCTGTTTCTGTGCTTCCTATCCTTCTAGGTGGTCTTGCAAATCTGCCTCAAGCAGTACAAATCGGCGGTACCAGCTTACTGATTGTTGTCGGTGTTGCACTGCAGACTATGAAACAATTGGAAAGCCAATTAGTGAAGCGTCACTACAAAGGGTTTATAAAGTAATCTGGATAACGGCCAATGAGAGCGAGGGGAAATTTGTTGAATTTGATATTAATGGGTCTGCCTGGTGCCGGTAAAGGTACACAAGCGGAAAAGATAAATGAAAAATATAACATCCCTCATATTTCAACAGGAGATATGTTTCGACTGGCTATAAAAGAAGGAACAGAACTTGGCAAGCAGGCAAAATCCTACATGGACCAAGGTGACCTTGTTCCGGATGAGGTAACAATAGGAATTGTTAAAGAACGTTTGGGTAAAGATGATTGTAAGGATGGATTTCTGCTTGATGGATTTCCAAGAACGATTGCACAGGCAGATGCGCTGCAATCCATTTTAACCGAAATGAATGAATCGATTGACTATGTCCTGCATGTGGATGTACCGCAAGAAAAATTAATGGAGCGTCTTACAGGTCGTAGAATTTGTCCGACATGCGGAGCAACATATCACATCGTCTATAATCCTCCAAAAGAGGAAGGAAAATGTGATAAAGATGGTTCCGAATTAATCCAGCGTGAAGACGATCAGGAGGAAACGGTGAAAAACCGTCTTGATGTCAATATCAAGCAACTCCAGCCTTTGTTGGATTATTATAAGGAAAAGGGATACCTTGTAACGCTTAATGGGGATCGGGATATTGACCAGGTGTTTCAGGATATCCAGGCGAAAATAGAAAAATAAGCTTTTTACTGTATAACCAGCATGGAATGGATGCATTACCATCTGTTTAAAGATATAATGAATGTCGTAGTTGTTGCTGATTCATGTATAACTTGATATAAAAGTGACACAGGATAATTATTTTGATTTACCTTATGATAGGTATAAAATAAAAGCCTAAGTGAAGGTGATCGTTGTTGAGCGAAACTGATTCGATACCGCAAGCCGGTCAAGTTGTTCGCATTATGCAAGGACGCGAGGCGGGACAGTATGCGGTAGTATTGAAATTGATTGATGATCGTTATGTCCTGCTGGCAGACGGAGAGAAACGTAAATATGATCGACCGAAGAAAAAGAATCTGCATCATATTGAAACCATGGACTACATTTCTCCGGAAGTCCAAAACAGCCTTCTGGATACTGGTCGTGTCACAAATGGCAAGTTGCGATTTGCCATAGCAAAATTTGTCAATGAAGTTGTGACTGATTTGAAGAAGGGAGATCAACACGATGGCGAAAGATGATGTAATCGAAGTGGAAGGAACCGTTACAGAGACATTGCCGAATGCGATGTTTAATGTAGAGCTTGAAAACGGCCATACGGTTTTGGCGCATGTATCAGGCAAAATCCGTATGCATTTCATCCGTATTTTACCGGGCGACAAAGTAACGGTAGAACTTTCCCCGTATGATTTAACCAGAGGACGAATTACGTACCGTTATAAATAGAAGCGTGAGCTCCGATATAAAAGGAGGTAAAGGTGATGAAAGTAAGAGCATCTGTAAAACCAATTTGTGAAAAATGCAAGGTAATAAAACGCAAAGGCAAAGTAATGGTGATTTGCGAAAACCCGAAACACAAACAAAAACAAGGCTAAAAAACAAGGAGGTGCGAAACCTATATGGCACGTATTGCAGGTATTGATGTTCCACGCGATAAGCGAGTAGTTATTTCACTAACTTATATTTATGGCGTTGGAAAAACAACAGCACAGCAAATCCTGAAACAAGCAGGAGTATCAGAAGACACTCGTGTACGCGATCTGACGGAGGATGAATTAGCTAAAATCCGTAAAGAAATCGGTGATTTTACTGTTGAAGGTGACCTTCGACGTGAGACTTCATTGAATATTAAACGTTTAATCGAAATCGGATCGTACAGAGGAATCAGACATCGCCGCGGACTGCCGGTGCGTGGTCAAAAAACGAAAAACAATTCACGTACCCGTAAAGGTCCTCGCCGTACACAAGCAAACAAAAAAAAGTAACGTGAAGGAGGGTAAAATCAATGGCACGTAAAACAAACACACGTAAGCGTCGTGTAAAAAAGAATATAGATACGGGAGTTGCACATATTCGTTCTACGTTTAACAATACAATTGTTACGATTACAGATGTGCAAGGTAATGCGATTGGCTGGAGTTCAGCAGGCGCATTGGGCTTTAAAGGATCCCGTAAATCAACACCATTTGCCGCACAGATGGCAGCTGAGACTGCAGCCAAGTCTGCTGTGGAAAATGGCATGAAGACTTTGGAAGTAACTGTAAAAGGCCCTGGTGCCGGCCGTGAAGCAGCGATTCGTTCACTGCAGGCAGCTGGATTGGAAGTTACAGCAATTCGTGACGTAACACCAGTTCCGCACAACGGTTGCCGCCCACCAAAACGTCGTCGCGTATAATTGTACCGTATAGAATTTGTCACCCTGTCAATAATGGGTTATGATGACTAAAAGTATAAGGCGGAAAGGGTTTATCCCTTTTGCAAGACTTTTATGATACAACATGACAGCGACAAGCGAATACGTTAATCTTTACAATAGCGCAGAAATGCCTACTGCCTATTTGGGGAATCTCGGTTAGACACCTTATCGTCTAACCGGTATTTCGACGTTTTAAAGGAGGGTTTTATGGAATGATCGAAATTGAAAAGCCAAGAATAGAAACGGTTGAGATCAGCGATGATGCTAAATTTGGAAAGTTCGTCGTCGAACCGCTCGAACGTGGGTATGGGACTACTCTAGGAAACTCCTTGCGTCGTATCCTACTATCCTCACTCCCGGGTGCTGCTGTTACATCAGTTCAAATGGATGGGGCACAGCATGAATTTTCAACAATTGAGGGAGTTGTTGAAGACGTAACAACCATCATTTTGAACCTGAAAAAACTCGCTCTGAAAATCTACTCTGATGATGAGAAGACATTGGAGATTGATGTGCAGGGGGAAGGGAAAGTTACGGCTGCAGACCTGACATATGATAGTGATGTAGAGGTATTGAATCCTGACCTGCATATCGCAACAATTAACGGTGAAGGTAGTCTGCACATGAAGATTACTGCAGAGTCCGGCCGTGGGTACCGCCCGTCTGATGCAAATAATCATGATGAGAGACCCATCGGTGTTATCCCAATTGATTCCATCTTTACACCAGTGTCACGTGTAACATATCAAGTGGAAAATACGCGGGTAGGGCAAATCACAAACTACGATAAATTAACATTGGATGTATGGACAGATGGAAGCATTCGTCCTGAAGAAGCAGTTTCTTTAGGTGCAAAAGTTTTCACAGAACATCTTAATATTTTTGTGGGATTAACAGATGAAGCACAAAATGCAGAAATCATGGTTGAAAAAGAAGAAGACCAAAAAGAAAAAGTAATGGAAATGACAATTGAAGAACTTGATTTATCTGTCAGATCCTATAACTGCTTGAAACGCGCTGGAATTAATACAGTACAAGAGCTTTCAAATAAATCTGAAGAAGACATGATGAAAGTTCGTAACCTGGGCCGCAAATCATTGGAGGAAGTAAAGGTTAAACTGGAAGATTTGGGCTTGGGATTGCGTGATGACGACTAATCGACACCTATAGACTTTCAAGAAAAGGGAGGGATAGTCCATGGCTCGAAAATTAGGCCGTAAGACAGATGCACGTATGGCTTTGTTACGAAACCTTGCATCTGATTTAATCATCCATGAACGGATTGAAACAACGGAATCAAAAGCAAAAGAATTAAAAACAGTTGTTGAAAAAATGATTACGCTTGGAAAACGTGGTGATTTGCACGCACGTCGACAGGCAGCATCATTCCTGTACAATCAGGAAGCAAACGACAATGAAAATGTAATTCAAAAACTCTTCGATGACGTTGCTGCACGCTACGAAGACAGACAGGGCGGATATACACGTGTTCTTAAGCTGGGAGCTCGTCAAGGTGACGGAGCTAAAATGGCAATCATTGAACTAGTTTAACGATACCGTAAGCATAAGGGCAGGACTGAATCTCTTCCATGAGGTGAATCCAAGCCCTTTTTTTGTAGAATAGAAAAGCGGAGGCGGCTGACTGGCGTTCTATGCGGTCGGTTGGCATGGATTACAACGCCAAAGAATCGACCAACATGTTGGCTGGCGGGATCGACTTTCGTGTCCATAGAATCAACCTTCAGCCGGACATATCAACCATCGTGGCCGAGGAATCAACCTTCAATGGAGCGAAATCAACCGTCGTGGCCGAAGAATCAACTTCCAATGAACGGAATCAACCGTCGTGGCCAGAGAATCGACCAAACATGATGCAGGATGAATTTCATTGTCGGAAGTCGATCTTTCCAGGATGATAACAACAAACATACTAAGGAATGGAATGTAAGTTTCTTTACACACCCAGGCTTTTGAGCGGAGACAGAGGAGGAACATCATATGCGAAATAAATTAATAGAGTTCAGAAATGTATCGTTCAGATATGGAGAAGAGCAGCCGTGGGTGTTGAATAATTGTTCGTTTGAAATCTATGAAAATGAGTCGATGGCCATTATTGGTCACAATGGCTCTGGGAAGTCGACAATAGCAAAACTGATGAATGGATTGCTTTTCCCCCAGGAAGGGGAGATAATCATTAACGGTCAGAAGCTGACAAATGAATCGGTCTGGGAAATCCGGAAAGACGTCGGAATGGTTTTTCAAAATCCGGATAATCAATTTGTCGGTACAACGGTACAGGATGATGTTGCGTTTGGAATGGAAAACCGTGGTCTGCCCCGTGCGGAAATGGTTAAACGGATTGACGAAACATTGAATGCAGTCGGCATGCAGGATTACCGGCTAACTGAACCACATAAACTTTCAGGTGGACAAAAGCAGCGGGTTGCCATTGCGGGTGTCCTGGCTATCTCACCAAAGGTCCTTATTTTGGATGAAGCGACAGCAATGCTGGATCCTAAAGGTCGTTCCGAAATCATGAACATAATCTCCAGTGTGCAAAACGGACGTGAACTTTCCTTGATCACGATTACACATGATTTGCAGGAAGTGGTGCAGGCTGAGCGTGTGATTGTGATGAATGAAGGTGAAATATGGGGTGAGGCGGCACCGAGGGAAATTTTCTCTAAAAAAGAAGCACTTCGTAAAATCGGATTGGATGTGCCGTTTATTGCACAATTGTCAGACGAGCTTAAAAAAGCAGGTGTTACCGTTACGAGTGAACCATTAAATCATGAAGAGCTGCTGGAGGACTTATGGAAATCACATTTAACCATGTAAGTTATACATATCAACCGAATACCCCGTTTGCTCACCAGGCATTGAGGGATTTGTCTATCACCGTGCCGTCAGGGTCATTTGTTGCGGTAATCGGGCATACCGGTTCCGGAAAGTCAACGTTGATTCAGCATTTAAATGGGTTGCTTCAGCCAACAGCAGGGGAAGTTACGATTGGTGATTTCCGCTTAACTGCCGATGAAAAGCCAAAGAATATGAAAGATCTGCGCCGCCGTGTCGGAGTAGTTTTTCAATATCCTGAACACCAATTGTTTGAGGAAACGGTCAGGAAGGATATTGCATTTGGACCGGAAAATTTTGACGTGCCAAAGGATGAAATTGAAAAACGAATTCCAGCGATTATGTCTGATGTTGGTCTGACAGAGGAATTGATGCAGCGATCTCCTTTCGATTTAAGCGGCGGACAGATGCGCAGGGTTGCGATAGCTGGTGTGCTGGCAACACGGCCGAAGATTCTTGTGCTGGACGAGCCGACTGCAGGGCTTGATCCAAGCGGTCAAAAAGACATGATGGAAATGTTTGCTGATATGCATCACAAACAGGGTCAAACAACGGTTTTAGTTACGCACAGCATGGAGGATGCCGTTAAATATGCTGATCATGTAATCATTTTAAATAAGGGAACAAAATACATGGAAGGCAAACCTGAGGAAGTTTTTTCACAAAAAGAAGCCCTGCAGAAGGTTCAGCTTGATGTACCGGAGATGGTTCAATTTTTAAATGCGTTTGAACAGAGATTCGGAAAAGCAATCCCATTCAGGCGGCAAACGATTGCAGAAGCTGCTAACGATATCGGGCAGCTGTTGAAGGGGCGTGAACAGCATGAATAATGCACTGATAATCGGCCAGTACGTCCCTGGTCATTCCCTTGTTCATAAGCTTGATCCGCGAACTAAAATCACGATTATATTTTTCTTTGTGTTCGTCGTTTTTTTTGCAAATTCGGTATGGAGCTATGGCATACTGACTGCATTTGCACTGGCCAGTACATTTACGACCCGGATACCATTACGATTTATTATTAAAGGGCTGACACCTATCTGGTTTTTAATTATTTTCACCTTTATCCTGCATTTAATCGTCACGAAACAGGGTGAGGTACTCGTTGAGGTGTTTTCGTTTAAAATATTTTCCGGTGCGCTTATTCAGGGATTCGCCATTTCCATGCGCTTTTTTCTGCTGATATTGGTAACGTCGCTGCTGACATTGACGACAACACCAATTGAAATTACGGATGCAATCGAGGAAATGCTGCATCCGCTGAAAAAATTTAAATTTCCGGTGCATGAGCTGGCACTGATGATGTCCATATCATTACGATTTATTCCTACACTGCTGCAGGAAACGGAGAAAATTTCCAAAGCACAAGCATCCCGTGGTGTTGATTTCCGCACAGGTACACTGAAAGAACGTGTCAAAGCAGTTGTGCCCCTGCTTGTCCCTTTGTTTGTCAGTGCGTTTAAACGTGCAGAGGAGCTCGCTATGGCAATGGAAGCGCGGGGGTATCAGGGGGGAGAAGGCCGTTCCAAGCTGCGTGAATTAAAGATTGAAACACGGGATATTGTCATTTATCTATTATTTATATGTGTTGTTGCAGGACTGTTTTTAACCAGATCATATTAATGAAAGGGGCTGAGAGGCCATGGCAAAAATTAAATGCATTATAAGCTATGACGGGACGAATTTTTCCGGCTTTCAGATTCAGCCCCGTCAGCGCACAATACAAGGCGAATTGGAGAAGGCTTTACGGCGCATCCATAAAGGGGAGCATATCCGAATACAGGCATCCGGACGGACCGATACTGGTGTGCATGCGAAGGGACAGACCATCCACTTTGAAACTTCCTTCAATCTTCCGTTATATAACTGGAAAATGGCGATCAATACGTTATTGCCCGATGATCTATATGTGCATGTGGTGGAGACTGCCGCTGATACATTCCATGCCAGATATGATGTAGTTGAAAAGGAATACCGATATTATGTATGGAATAAGCGGGGAAAAGATGTTTTTAAACAAAACTACTACTACCAGTTTCCTTATCAATTAGATATGCAGGAAATAAAAAAGGCATGTAACCTTTTGGAAGGTGAACATGATTTTACCACCTTTTCATCTGCAAAAGCTACTATAAAAGGAAGTAAAGTCCGAAAGATGTATGAAGTTTCCTGTCAAAAAAACGGCAGTCAGATTGAGTTTATTTTTCGGGGCAGCGGTTTTTTGTACAATATGGTCCGTATTATTGTTGGGGCATTGCTTGATATTGGTCAGGGGAAACGAAGTGCGTCGGACATCACAGGGCTCCTGGAAAAGAAAGACCGGCGGCTTGTAGGCGATACAGTTCCGGCACAGGGATTATATCTGTGGAAGGTGACCTATTGAATATTTCCAAAACTTGGTGCTATCGTACCAAGTTTTTTTAATTGATTATTTTTTTGTGATTTTTATGCGTTTTCACTCAGTTGACATGCGGGATTTCACGACATATTATGGAACGTGCCCTTATTTTTTCCGAAGTTTGCTGAAGCATAATTATCAGAAAAAAGTAAAATTTAATATGGCTTATTATACAGCTAATACGAGAGAGGGAGTTTTTCACAGCATGAAGTTTGATAAGGAGAAAATTGTACAAAGTGTTCCCCAGCGTGGCTTTTTTGGACAGCCTAAAGGGTTATTCACTTTATTTTTCACAGAGTTTTGGGAGCGCTTTTCCTACTATGGAATGCGTGCTCTGCTGCTTTACTACATGTACGACCAGCTATTTAATGGCGGTCTGGGAATTGACAAAGATGTAGCTGCATCCATTATGGCTATTTATGGTGCACTTGTCTACATGACAGGTGTCATCGGTGGTTGGATTGCAGACCGTTTGCTTGGTACGCAGCAAACTATTTTCTATGGCGGTATTCTCATCATGATCGGTCACGTTGTGCTTTCTTTGCCGATAGGAGTTACTGGTTTAATTCTGTCGATGTTATTCATAACCATTGGTACAGGTCTTCTGAAACCGAACGTTTCCAGTGTTGTCGGGGATATGTACAGTGAGAAGGATACCCGCCGCGATGCAGGCTTCAGTATTTTTTACATGGGTATTAATTTGGGGGCATTGATTGCACCGTTTGTCGTTGGAACAGTTGGACAGCAATATAATTATCACCTTGGATTCAGCCTTGCTGCAATCGGAATGTTCCTTGGTTTGGTTGTTTTTGTTTTGACACGAAAAAAATATCTTGGACTTGCCGGAACATATGTGGCAAATCCGCTTGATGTTCAGGAACGCAAGATTGTATTTAAACGATTTGGAATTGGCGCAGTAATTTTGGTTATCCTGCTTGCCATTACTATTCCAACTCATATATTGAATATTACAACATTTACGTATCTAATCAGTTTCCTTGGCGTTGTGATTCCGACTGCATACTTTATTGTCATGTATAAAAGTCCGAAAACAAACGAAGAGGAACGTTCACGTATTTTGGCGTATATCCCGCTGTTTATCGCATCTATGGTTTTCTGGGCAATTCAGGAACAGGGATCGATTATCCTTGCGTTATATGCAAAAGAACGGACTGAACTAAGCTTTTTGGGAATTGACTTGTATGCATCATGGTTCCAGTCACTGAACCCGCTATTCATTATTATGCTGACACCACTTTTCGCAACAATGTGGGTGAAACTTGGAAATCGTCAGCCATCTACACCGAAGAAATTTTCGCTTGGAATCATCCTTGGCGGAATATCGTTTATGGTTTTGATATTCCCGGCAGTCATTAATGGAACAGAATCATTGGTAAGTCCATTATGGCTTGTATTGAGTTTCTTCCTGGTAGTACTTGGTGAACTTTGCCTGTCACCGGTAGGCTTATCTGCAACAACCAAATTGGCACCTGCTGCGTTTTCTGCACAGACCATGAGTTTATGGTTCATGTCCAATGCAGCGGGACAAGCAGTAAACGCGCAAATTGTTAAATTGTATGATCCATCATCAGAAATTTATTATTTTGGAATAATCGGTGGTATCGCTGTTCTGGCAGGTATTGTATTATTCATATTCTCGAAAAAAATACAAACCTTCATGCGCGGTGTTTTATAAGATAATGAGGCAGCTTCTCTCAGTGAGGGAGGCTGTTTTATTTAGGACTTGACAAACTTGCTATAGATGGTATATGATGATTTGTGGCATTTTATTTCTAAACCATGATTAGCCCCGGAAACTAATTATGTTAAATATAGGAATAACATTGAATCGAATTGAAATTTGGAGGGAAACCATCATGCGCACAACTTTCATGGCGAATGAAAATAACATTGAACGCAAATGGCTTGTTGTGGATGCTGAAGGCCAACGTTTAGGCCGTCTGGCAAGTGAAGTTTCTGCTATCCTGCGCGGAAAGCATAAACCAACTTATACACCACATGCTGATACTGGTGATTATGTAATCATTATCAACGCAGAAAAAATAGAGCTGACAGGTAAGAAAATGGATGACAAAATGTATTACCGTCATTCAAACCATCCAGGTGGTTTGAAACAACGCAATGCTGAAGAAATGCGTACAAAATACCCGGAACAAATGCTGGAACTTGCTGTAAAAGGTATGCTTCCTAAAGGTCCGCTTGGCCGCAAAATGGGTAAAAAACTGCACGTATTCAGAGGTTCAGAACACAATCATCAAGCTCAAAAGCCGGAAGTCTACGAGCTTCGAGGATAATTAAAAGGAGGTAAATCAATTGGCACAAGTACAATACTATGGCACTGGTCGCCGTAAAAGATCAACTGCTCGTGTACGTCTGGTTCCAGGTACCGGCCGTGTACTGATCAATGACCGTGATGCTAAAGACTATTTCCCATATGAAACACAGCTATTAATTTTGAATCAGCCACTTGCAAGCACTGAAACTCAAGGAACTTATGATGTTTTAGTAAATGTGCATGGTGGAGGATTCACTGGACAGGCAGGTGCAATCCGCCACGGTATTGCACGTGCACTGCTGAAAGCAGATCCTGAATATCGCGCAACATTGAAGCGTGAAGGATATCTGACTCGTGACGCCCGCGAAACAGAACGTAAGAAGTACGGTCTTAAAGGCGCTCGTCGTGCACCACAATTCTCAAAGCGTTAATTTTGCTTGTACAAAAGCTCTCTTTCCTTTTGCGGGAAGGGGGGTTTTTTTGTTGTCTGGAAAGGTTGGTTTTTTTACAGCACAAGCTAGCCTTGAATAAGGGCTGTGCGCATTGTTCGGCAGCATTGGCGGTTTCTTCAGCGCGAAATGCATTTTGTTCAGCGGGTACGGCTCTTTCTTCAGCGCGAAATGCATTTTGTTCAGCGGGTTCGACACATTCTTCAGCGCGAACCACTTGCCATATGAATTTGTCATCCCTCGAATAAACTCCAAAATTGGTATATTTTGAATAAATTAATGTATGATTGTTGTACAGGAATGAATTGAGGGGGATCACGATGTCATACATAAAAACACTCACTAATCGCGATTATCCGGCAATTTTCGCGCTGTCGCAATTTGCTTTTCAATATGAAATGACCGGAGAGGCACTTCGACAAAAGGAAGAAGAGGCGAATCGACATATTATTTGGGGATGGATGTCGAATGATGAACTGGCGGCCAAACTGCATCTGATTCCGTTAACCTGCTATATTAACGGAAAAGTCTTTGAAATGGGCGGGATAAGTGCAGTTGCCACATGGCCGGAGTACCGTAGACAAGGGGCGGTTAAAGAACTGCTTCATCATGCATTAAACTACATGAAGGAACACGGCCAGACAATTTCATTTCTGCATCCTTTTTCATTTGCCTTTTACCGGAAGTATGGATGGGAAACTGCATTTGTCGAAAAACATTATTCCATACCACTCGCTAAATTAAAACGTCAGTGGGACACAAATGGATATGTTCGCCGTGCAGAAGACGATATCGGTCTGCTTCATGATGTATACACAGCGCATGCCCGGCGGTTTAACGGAACACTTGTGAGAGATGTTAAGTGGTGGGAACAGCGTGTTTTAAAGGGAAATAATCATGTGGCAGCTGCCTACGATCAAGACCATCATCCGACAGCATATATCATTTATCAGGTAAAAGAAGAAGTTTTTACTGTAAAAGAAATGATGTATAAGACACTGGATGGTTTGAAACAGCTGCTTCAATTTATTGCCAATCATGATTCAATGGCGGAAAATGTCAAAATGGTTGTTCCTGAATATGACAATCTTTCACTTCTGCTTGATGAGCCGCGATTCGACCAAAAACTGCAACCTTATTTCATGGCACGAATTGTCGATGTGCATCGTTTCCTGGAGCAATTTCCGTTCCAGCCTGTCGAAAGCCAATCACTGCCGGCATTGAATGTTGTCGATGATTTCCTGCCTGAAAACACGGGAACGTATCAGCTCACCCGAAGCGGAACAGGTATAACCTGTCTAAAATCATCGAATGGCCAAAACGAAATCCAATGCAATGTTCAGCAGCTTGCATCGATGCTGATGGGATATAAGCGTCCAATGGAACTGCACGAAGCCGGTTTGGTTTCCGGAGATCCGGAGCAAGTAAAAATATTGGAACGTATTGTACCTAGCCGACAAACTTATTTTCCGGATTTCTACTAATATAGGAAAAAATCCCTATTATTTTCGTAAAATATCGAAAATGATAGGATATTAGTGAATTTTACGTTAAAATAGGAATCAGATGGAAATCGACCAGATTTGACTAAAAGGACTGTGGTACATGCTCTATCGGGTGAATCTTATAAAATTTTTCTTTCCAATAGATGACAATTTATATCGGATTCGTGAAGCGGAAGCACTAAAAAACGTTTGGAGAGTATTTTTGCTGCTTTTGCTGTTAAGTATAGCTGTTTATACCTGGATGGCTGGGCTCGGGCTCGGGTCGCAGCCTGTATCTGAAACTGCGACAGCCCTCGGCGGACTTCAATATGAGGTGACAAAATTCTGGTTTGTTCTTGGCAGAATGAGCTTTGCTGTTCTGTTCGCGTTATTGGTATTATTTATACCTTCGTTAATCTTTTACTGGCTGACTGGAATCCCGTACAAAAAACTGCTTGTTATGCAGCAGATTGTTTTGTTTGTGATGTTGGTTGAACGGGTTCTGTGGATTCCACTGGCTGTATTTTGGGGTCTGGACTGGCATGTTTCACCATGGTCATTCGGCATCATTGCTTCATACTTTACGGAAAAAACATGGATAATCTATTTTTGTGGTGCGATATCGCTTTTTCAGTTTTGGATTATTTGGTTTCAGGCAAGATTCATAAGCTTTCTGGCTGATGGCAGCAGGCGCCTGATTTGGACAGTTGTTATCATTTTACATATTCTTTACTGGGGTCTTGCCGCAGCATTGGCTGTTGCCGATATTTATTTACTTGGCGGGTGGTTTGGATGAATCGCAGGAAAGTAATACTAACATTAATCGTGTTGTTTTTTGGTGTTAATTGTTTGCTCGTTTATTTGGATGAAGACGAGAAAGTCGATCGGTTCTCCTATATTGATGAATGGGCTGCCATAACCAAGCAGGATATGTATGAAACGATTGAGACAGACGGAGTATTACAAGCAGCTAAAGAAAATAGTGTCTATTTTGATGAAGATAAAGGGAGTTTTCTGGAGTTCAAGGTGGAAGATGGTGCGGAAGTTGATGTCGGTGATGCGCTTTTTACATATGAACCGCGAAACTTTTATGAAACAAAAGCACAATTGGAAAGTGATGCCGCTTCATTGAACGGACAGATTGCCGCAATTGAGGAGGCAATTGCCAGAGTATCCTCCTTTCAGGCACCACAGTCAGATTTAGAGGCACAATTTGAAGGAGAAAGCGCAAAATTTGATCTGACACACGAGCCTGTTGAGGTAGAATATATGAAGGAGGCATACATTGCTGAGCAGAAAAAAGAACTTGCCCAAAAAAAAGCGGAGCTCGATAGTATTCAGGGTCAATTGTCGGATTTGGAATCGTCCGGGGATACGATTACCGTAGAAAGTGCATATCAGGGCAGGGTTGCCAAACTTTCGGAAACCTTGGAAAATCCAGTCGTTATGATCCGAGGAATGGAATTGGAGGCAGCCGGTAAACTCACTGAGGAAGAGCGGATGGAAGTCGAGCCGGAGATGCCTGTTAAAGTGAATATTCGTGAAAACAGTGATATGCTCAAGGGAACACTTAGTGCAATCAGTGACACACCGCAAACTGTTAATGTACATACAGCGAGTGTCTACCCGTTTCAGGTGAAGTTTGAAGATGGCACCAATACAGAAAAGCTGCTTCCGGGATATCATGCAAAACTGGCCATCACAACGAAAGCTTCACAAAATGCTGCAGTGGTCAGGGAAAACCAGTTATTTGGAACCAATGTATGGATGCTGACTGATCAAGGATTGCTGCAGCGGCAAAAGGTTCAAACAGGTATTAACATGGGTGACCTAATCGAAATAAAGAAAGGCGCAGATACAGGTGAATGGGCGGCGCAAGGGGATTGGGATCAATTCCGAAACGGTACACCATTCATTACGTCACTAGATATAACAGACATACAATGGAAACGTATTGGGAAATATGATAATGTCAGTTGGAAAGAGTATTTTGTTACAGGTCTTTTGAACAGGTAACGTTTTAATTCATTCAGCTGGTGGTAAATCAGTCTATAAGGGAGGTACATAAAAATGGATTTCGTATATATTGGAATACTGCTTTGTGCATTGGCATTTGCACTGATAGCCATATATATATCCTACGTATTGTTTCGGGTTTCACGTACGATGAAATCGCTTGGGAATTCGTTGGGTGATGTTGAACAAAAATTGAATTACCTCACACCGGAGCTGCGGAACACGTTGCATGAAACTGAGAAGCTTGTCGATGATTTTAGTGATAAAATGAATGCAACAGATGGATTGTTCGATGCTATGGAAAATACCGGTCAATCCATTAATGCCTGCAGCAGGCTATTGGAAAAGCAAAGCCGAAAACTCCCGGAGTACAGCTCGCCGCAAACGATTGAGCGCTTGACAGAAGGAGCGAAGTGGGGGCAAGTTGCCTTTAAGGTCTTTCGAAGATGGAAGAAGCAAAATACGAAGAATGAAATAATCGTTCAGAAAGAAAATCTGCCTGTAAAGAAATAAAAGAAATGAGGGATTAAGATGACATTAACAGGAATTGGAGTAATATTTATTGGAGTTGCATTTTTAGTACTGGCCATTTATTTGGCATGGACGTTAAATAACCTTGCCAACATTCTCCGCGGGATTGAAAAAACAGTTGAACCACTGCCGGATCAACTGGATGATATTTTCCGGGAGACAGGCAGTTTGATTAACCATACGAATGATACATTATCTGACGTAAATGAAAAATTGCGGACGCTAAGCCCTCTATTCTACGTGCTTGGCGATGTTGGTGAAATGTCGCGAAAGCTGACCTCACCTCTGGCGAAATTCAATATTTCCCGAAAAAAGAAGACAACCGAAGATAAATAAAAATCCCCTGGTTGGGGATTTTTTAGTTTTGGAGTATGGCACAGTCGCTCGTTGCTAAACGGGCGCTTGCGCTTTTATGTTTATTTAGATGCTTTTTTTCGCTGTACAAAACAATAGCCGATTGTCATGATGCCATAAATCCATTCAAGGTTGTATCGCTCAATTGCAGAGCCTTTTTCCGCTTTTTCTTTCATCGTTGCATTGACTTGTACAATTGATGATGTAAGACCATTTACTGCATAAACTATATTGCCAATCAGTCGAAATAGGGGTTTCAACACTTCCATCTGGCTGTTCACCTGTTTAATGGCATTTCTGCCTTCACTGATAGCGTTTGCCGTCTCTGTTGTAATATCAGCAATCTGATCCGGCAGTTCATCTGTCGTTTTTTGGAGATTGGCAAACACCTCTGTTAAATTTTTCAATGGTTTAATCAAAAAAGCAACTAATGCTAATAAGGCCAGTCCGATAATAATGACGCCAATTCCTATCCAATCCATGCAAAACTCTCCTTCCAGTATTCTCTGATAATTATATTACCACAGCAATGCATTTCTAAACCGTTTTCTATACTAATCATAAACTACTCGCCTGTCCCATACAATAGTGCAAGCAGATTATTAAGGAGCGAGTGCCATGGAACGATTTAAAAAAGTATTTATTTGGGGAGTGGGCTTTGTTATATTGGCTTTTTTGATTCAATATCCGATAAAGCAAGCAGATTCAACCTGGAAAACATGGTCTTTGCCATTGGCTGGCAAAACAATTGTTCTTGACCCCGGCCATGGTGGTCCTGATGGCGGGGCAGTAGGCAAGGACGAGACCCTTGAGAAGGATATTGCGCTGGAAATTGCAAAGAAGACGCAGGATTTTTTGCAGCAGGCAGGTGCACTTGTATATTTGACAAGGGAAAATGATACAGATCTTGCTGATAAGGATACATCTGGATTATCACGTCGAAAAGCTGAGGATATACGGAATCGACTGGAATTTATTAAAAAGAAGAACGCGGACTTTTTTATTACGATTCATTTAAATGCTTTATCGTCGTCAAGATGGCATGGGGCACAGACCTTTTATTTCCCGAAATATGATAAAAGCAGGCACCTCGCCAGAATGATTCAGGCTGAAATAATCCGCAACCTGGAAAACACCAATCGTGAATCATTGCCAATCAAAGGTGTATATCTGCTGAAGCATGCCGAAGTTCCATCTGCATTGGTCGAAGCGGGATTCCTTTCGAACGAACATGAACGTGAACATTTGAAAAAAGATACGTATCAGCGAAAATTAGCCGGCAGTATTTACCACGGCATTCTCAGGTATGTCACAGAGGAGCCGGAAAAAGAAAAGGATGACAGCTGATGATGCAAGTTAAGAATCCATTCGAAAATGCTGATCCGCCTGCGATGCGTGGAGGCAAAAACAATGCAGTTATTTCCGCTTTCCGTATATGATTCAAATCACTTAGAAATTAGGTGATTTGTGTTATACTAGCGTTGTGTGAAAAAATATAATGAACTTATTATAAATACGCTAGGAAAAGGAAGGTGACTGACTGTGCTGTCACAAGAACAAGTGAAGGAATTGCTTTATCCTGTTAATGACCCATTTTTACATAGAACGCTTGAAGAAACAGGCGGAGTAAAAGAGGTAACTATTAAAGAAGAGAAAAAACATGTCAGTGTTAAAATAGGGATAGGAAAAACCAATACCGCTGAGCAGATGCAGCTTCAGCAGGAGATTGTTGGTATTTTGAAGCGGAATGGTGCTTCAACTGTCGGTTTGCGTTTTGAACAATTGCCGGATGATGTAATTCGGCAATATCAACCTGCCGCCGAGGAAGAACAGGAGAAAAACCTGATGGGCGGAGGAAAGCATCCTAATTTTATTGCTGTTTCCAGTGGTAAAGGCGGTGTCGGAAAGTCTACGGTCACAGTGAATCTGGCGATGGCATTGATGCGTCTTGGTAAAAAAGTCGGTATTATTGATGCGGATATATATGGCTTTAGTGTTCCTGACATGATGGGTGTAGAGGAGCGGCCGGCAGTGCGCGGTGAGAAAATTATTCCGGTCGAACGCTTTGGTGTCAAAGTGATATCCATGGGCTTCTTTGTAGAGGATAATTCACCAATTATCTGGCGCGGTCCAATGCTTGGTAAGATGCTGAACAGCTTTTTCAAAGAAGTGGAATGGGGCGACCTGGATTATCTGCTGCTTGATTTGCCACCGGGAACCGGCGACATAGCGATGGATGTACATGAACTGTTGCCAACCTGTAAAGAAATTATTGTATCCACACCACATCCAACAGCAGCATTTGTTGCCGCACGTGCTGGGCAAATGGCAATTAAAACGGAGCACGAAATTTTGGGTGTTGTGGAAAATATGGCATATTTTGAAAGCAAAAAAACGGGCGAGAAGGAATATGTTTTCGGACGCGGCGGCGGAAAAAAATTAGCTGAAGTACTTAAAACACAAGTGCTTGGACATTTGCCGCTGCAGCAGCCTTATGAAGAAGAGGATGAGTTTGCTCCATCTGTTTATCAGCAGGACCATCCACTTGGAAAAGAATATCATAAAATAGCCGCGAAGGTTATCGCAAAAGTGGAAGAATAAGGAACCGGCTGTTTCCAAAAAGAAGAAGAGGTGGCAATAAACTGTCACCTCTTCTTTTATTGACCACCTGCACTGCCGGAGCTGCCTGATCCTCCCGATCCGCCTGATTGACCACTTTGACCGCTGCTCTGTGATTGCTTGCCGCCTTGTTTACTTTGCTCTTCAGCTGCTTTTAATAAAGTTTCAGTCATTTTTGCCTGGAATAACGGTGACTGCAATGTCTCCTGGATTGTTTTTTCCAGATGTTTGCGGAAATCCTGGCTTTTCATAACCTCAAGCATTTGCTTGTCAATTTGCGGATTTTGCATTAAATCAAGCATTTGTTTCTGGAATTCGGGATCATTCATTAATTCCTTCATCAACTTTTTATGCTCATCAGCCATTGCTTTTGCATAGGCTTTTACAAATTTGGGGTCCTCGAATAATTTTGTCCACATTTCTTTTGATTTATCGGAAGTCAGCACTTCATTCAATGACTTTTTAACAACATCGGACTGGATTACAAGCTGTTTTTTCAGCTTCTCATCCGATAATATTTCTTTCAGGGCCTTTTTTCCATCTTCTGTCTGCAGTATATCAACGACCATTTTTTTGGTCGCGTCGTAATCGGCCTGTTTACTTGCAGAACTTTCCCCGCTACAAGCGCTTAGGACAACTATGAGCAATGTGATGAATGCTGCACATATTGCTCGTTTCACTTGTTACTCCTCCTTCCTCTCATGTTTAATATGAGTGTGAAGAAGAAAAAATATGCACTTTATGGAGGAAAAGTACGACTGTTCGTGATAAAATAGGCTTGAATGTTGAACACACACTAGGAGGAAAACAGATTGAATAGTCGCAAGTGGGTGGGATTGTTTTTAAAGACGCTTTTAATCGGCGCGGCTGCGGGGCTTATTACCAGTTTTTTTGTAAAAACTGAATCCTATGCCAAAATTTTAAATCCCATTGATTTTATGGAATTAAGTGGTTTGGTGATCTTCTTTATCGGGTTGGGACTGGTGTTCAGTGTTATCAGTCAAACCGGCTTTTTTGCGTATTTGTTTATAAATCAATTTGGACTTGGTCTTTTTCGTACATTCTGGCCGACCGTACAGGTGTTACTTATTGCGTTTGTCGTATTTGATTTAATTTACTTTCCATATAATGCTTCAGATGGCGATGTTTCACTGTTCTTATACATATTGATGGCTGCGGGAATTTTAGCTTATGGATGGCTGATTGCAAAGCTGAAAGCCCGGGCAACGAATCAGCGTGCGTTTATTCCGGCACTATTTCTAATGGTAGTCATTACCTCAGTTGAGTGGGTTCCGGGTCTGCGCACAAGCGGTTCCGATTATGCTTGGCTGATGATTATTCCGCTGCTTGCATGCAATACGTATCAGCTGCTCGTGTTGCACAAAATAACAAAGAGTGCGGAAGATGCCAAAAAGGACAATCAGGCGCAAACCAGCACAGTAAAATCGTAAGTAATGTTATAATAAGCCGTATCACCTGGATTGGTGCTACGGCTTATTTATTATTTATTCCACTATTTTTGCTTCCGCATGCGCTTGGTTAATAAGTTCTGAAACGGAAACAAACTGAAATCCTTTCTTTTTTAAGCCGGGTAAAATGGTTTTTAATGCTTTGCCTGTTTGTTTTACAGAGTCGGATGCATGCATAAGAATAATATCACCATTTTTTGTTTTCTCCATGACAAAATTAATAATTTGTTGTGTTCCCGGATTTTCCCAATCATGCGGACTTACATTCCAGTGGACCACTTTGTAATCCATTTCCTCGGCAAGCTTGATGATTTCTTTGTTGAAATGTCCACTTGGCGGCCGGAGCAATTCCATATCTTCATATCCAAGTTTATTAAAAACTTCCCGTGCATGCCGCAGATCTTTGCCAACCTGCTCCAATTCCATATCCAAGTAGCTCTCATAGCGATAGCCGAGCATTCCCAGTTCATGTTTTCCTTTCGTTATCTTTTTTAGGATTTCAGGGTGACGCTCCGCCCATTCGCCGCTCACAAAAAAGGTGGCTTGTACATTATGTTTTTTGAGCATTTTTAAAATATCATGAACCTTTTCTTCACCCCAGCTGATATTAAAGGTTAATGCAATATTTGATTGATCCGGATTTCCTCTTGTAAAGGCGGCAGGTTCACCTTTGGAAAAAACAGCCAACGAGCCCATGCTCTCAAACCATAACAGCAACGCTGCAAAGAATGCGAATGCCACCACAACCAGCCAGCGTTTCCACTTGTTAATCCGCATAACATAAAAATGATCCATTCATAATTCCTCCCAATCATCGTTATCATATTCTATGACCTGAAATACGTATTATGAACGAGCTTTTGGATCGGTTGAAAAAATGATGATTGAAATTGCTGCGAATTGGGGAATAGTATGTTTAAGGAAGTAAGTAAGCCGAATCACGTTTTATTGTTTTGACACATAAACTAATAATAACCGACGGAATTCGATAATTATTTCGAATAAATATAGTGACAACGTTCAAACTTATAAAAGAGATGATAAAACCAGCTTTCCACTGCTGGATTTGTTTTTTTGGGAGCTGCATTAGATTGGAAAAATCTATTTGTGTTATGCAGTTTCATAATGGAAGTTCTCAGGCGGTGGAAAGCGTTAAATGTTTCGATTCATGAAAAAGGGGTAAGCAAAATCTGATTAGTTGTAGAAGAGTTGAGGTGAACTAAAATGCTTGGATTGTTAATTAATGATGTGGAACAAAAAGAAATGGAATACTTATTGAAGCGAGAATTGGAAGAATTATTGATGGACCTGGAAGATCATCGAATAGATCATATGGTAAAGCGTGCAATGCGGGAACGATATCAAATCCTTTTCAACCTGTTTCGCCGGGTGGCAAGTGAGCAGGAATGCATTAAGTATATGCCCAGACGAACAGAGAATCAGTAACAGCATCATTTAATTCGAATGAACCAAAAAATCATTTTTATGGTTTTTTGGTTTTTTCTATTGCACATAACATGTGATTATGCTATATTATTTCTTGTCGTCATTAAAGCAAATTAAACATTTTTCGCGTCTTAAAAACTTTATCAAAAAAGGTGTTGACAACCAACTGCCTTTCATGGTAAATTTAATTTCGTCGCAAAAAACGACAACTTATGAATTGCTCTTTGAAAACTGAACAAAACAACCAGTATGTCAAGCGAAACAGGACAAAAGCAAATGCTTTTTCCCTGGATTCAATTTTAAAGCTAAGACTTAAACCTATGGTTGATTGGTGTCAATCATAGACAAACTTTTTTGGCAAATAAGAAGCGATTCTTACTTGCACAAGTGCAACTACACTTTTGAAAGAACCAAAAGTGAGTTTTCTTTGGAGAGTTTGATCTTGGCTCAGGACGAACGCTGGCGGCGTGCCTAATACATGCAAGTCGAGCGCGGGAAGCAGACGGAAGCCTTCGGGTGGAAGTCTGTGGAACGAGC
>NZ_FUIH01000003.1 GCF_900162695.1 Virgibacillus siamensis | reverse complement strand
GGTGTAGAAAAGACTGTTCTTGGGCAGAACACTCCTAAGAAAGCCAAGAAGAGTTCTACTCTCAAAAAGACTTCTAAAAAGTCACAAGGACTTGAAAAAGTAGTAGGTCAAGCAACTAACGTGGTAGCGGAAACCGTAAGCGGTGTAGAAAAGACTATTCTTGGAAAGGAAACTCCTAAGGAAGCCAAGAAGAGTTCCATTCTCAAAAAGACTTCTAAAAAGTCACAAGGACTTGTAAAGGTAGTAGATCATGTAACTAACGTGGCGACGGAAACCGTAAGCGGCGTAGAAGACATTGTTCTTGGACAAGGAAATTTAAAGGAAGTAAATAGTAAATCATTACAGTATTTTAATAATTCTCAGGGACTTCTTGGATCAACAACGAATTCAATTGAGAGTATTTTAAATGATTCTCAGAAATCGATAGAACATATAGTGAGCCCATTAAAGAAAACAGTAAATCAAACTAAAACATCTGTTGAAGATCTAACAAATCTTGTTCCTAATGTAACAGGAAGTGTAACGAATATATTAACCAATACTACTTCTGCTGTTTCAGGAGTTGTCAAAACGTCTTCACATCAATCCATTGATTTAATAGATTCGTTAACATTAGGTTTAGTAGAAACGAAAGTACTAAAACAAAGTATAGATTATACTCTGGATGAAACTCAATATCTTGTTGATGATGTAAGTTCTCAAGTCGATAAGACAACAGATAATCTCTTTGGTTCGATTGGCCATGTCACCAACGAAGTTGGCCAAACTGGAAATTCAGTTCTTGATTCAGTGGAATCAGGTACTGAAAAAATAATTAATGGTATTGGTGGAATAGTAGACGGGACTAGCGTAGATGAGATTATTAACACAGAGAATAAACAAAATACGCAAAATGAAAGTAAAGCAGACAATGCAGGTAATAATACTGATAGTACGAATAGCAGCGTTTCAAATAATAAGGTCAATGAATTGCAACTTTCGGAAGACCAAACTTTAGCAAACGACTCAATTGAAAACAACAAAGTGGATTCAACTTATTGGATTGAAAATAAACAATCAATGGAGAAACCTGTTTTTACGCAGCTGAATCTCAAACCGATATCTGAAATCGTTAAATTTGATGAAATGCACGTAAATGAATATAGTACGGATGTTGATTCTAAAAAGGTACAAGAAAGCATTGTAATTCAATCAAATACGAATCAATCATCCGAAAAACCAACCCAGCAAGATTCTTTGTTGGAAGATCTGGTTGTCACGATTCAGAGTTCAAACGGACAAAGTACATCAAGTTCCTCAAGTGCTTCGTCTTCATCTTCATCAAGTTCATTCAGTGGCATGGTTGAATGGGCAGATGATGGAAATAAAAAGCTATTGATAAATGAAGCCTATGGTAAGGAGCATTTACTTATGGATCAGTTTATAGGTAATCCTCCGGAGGAACCGCCGAAAACTTCTTCTTCCCATCTATAAAAAAACGGGGAGAAGGAGCGAGATAAATGACAATGAAATATAGTACTGCTTTGAAAAAAGCAATAGATGCTCAGGCATTGCAGCTTGAAATTTATCAGTATCTCTTTCTTCCTGTTCATAAGAATATGAAGAAGGAGAGGGAGATAAATGAAGTACGGCGACACGCTCAAGCGCGCGTTAGTTATCGGTGCTTTATCCTTAGGCATACTTGGTGCCGGTCAAAATGTTCATGCTTCGGGATTACCTGAAACGAATATTATTGATCAATCCAAGAAGATAGAAAATGTCTATAAACAAAGTGATTCGATTGATAACCTTCTTGATAGCACCATGAAGGTTGTCAACGATAACTTGAATCACATTGTTAACAAGGAAAAGAAGACACAAACGAACACTGATAAACCGTCAAAGGCTAAAGTGGCTAATACGTCAGTAGAGAGTGATGTAGAAGCACATTCCGATAAGGCGGGAAAAACACAGGTTCAGTTGAACAATAAAGATCAGGCATCAGCAGATGTCAAAAGTAAGACATTAAAACCTGATACGCCAGAAAAGAATGATGAAAATGATCATTCGAATAAGGCGAAAACACAGGTTCAACTTAGCAGTAAAGATCAAGCATCAGTAGATGCCAAAAGTAAGACATTAAAACCTAATACGCCGGAAAAGAATGAAGAAAATGATCATTCGAATAAGGCGAACACACAGGTTCAACCTAGCAGTAAAGATCAAGCATCAGTAGATGTCAAAAATAAGACATTAAACCTTGAAACGCGAGAGAAGAATGAAGAAAATGATCATTCGAATAAGGCGGAGACACAGGTTCAAAGTAAAAAAACAGTTACAGTACGTGCAGAGGCTACAGATAAGGATCAAAACAAAGATGAGTCAAAGGACGATAATTCGGAATGTGAATGTTCCAATCCTTTAGTCGACGTTGGAGTGGGATCGTCCCATCTAACGCTGCCGAATCTTGGATTACCTGTTGGACTGGACGCTGGGATTGGACAACCAACGGATTCTTCCGACCAAGATGAAGAAGCAGGTTCTGGTAGTCTGCTGGATTTGACAAGAGTCTATACTAACGTAGACGCAGCTGGACATGAACTGGACGTCGTTGATGTTGGTACGAAATCAACGAACCATGTTGGAGAAGATAACGGGGTTGTTGATGGAATTGATGCTCCATTACATGCAAATGTTTTAAGTCTGGATAGCGGGAATAATTCGCAAAATCAAACCGTTACGCAAACCAAAACGGGAGCATCCAATAGTGCCAATAACAAATTACTGAGCAATGTGAACATGCCGGTCAATGTAAATGTGTTGAGTGTGGCGAGTGGAAACAATGTTCAAAACGGAAAAATTGCTCAGACGGAGTCTGGAAACGGTAATCATTCCGATTTCGGTATCCTTGGAAATGTGAATACGCCTGTCAATTTTAATATTGCAAGTGTGGCGAGCGGAAACAATAGTCAAAACGGCAATATTTCTCAGGCAACGAAAAAAGATGGAACTGGATCAAACTTCCGGCTGATGGATAATCTAAACATTCCAATAAACGGCCATATAACCAGTTTGTATGCCGGAAATGATTCACAAAATGGCGATGTAAAACAGGTTCAAGACGATACAGATACCGATCGTGGTACTGCCTTTGATGTCGTCGGAAATATTAATATGCCTGTCAATGGAATCGACAAGACATTTTATCAAGGAAATGAATCACAAAATGGTGATGTTACGCAGATTGATAAATCTAGAAACCATGGATCATCATTCAACCTGGCAAACAATGCAAATGTTCCGATTAACGGGGCTGTTGCCACAGGATTTACTGGAAATGCATCACAGAATGGTGATATAACCCAGGTTAATAATGGATTGAAATCTGGAAGTAATGACAACCGTTGGGGTTCAGGTATGAAACTGTTCCATAACATTAATATTCCTGTTGATGGATCAGGTGTAGCGTTTGACGTTGGGAACGGATCACAAAATGGCGATCGAACCCAAATTAATTCCGGATCTGGTCAAGGCTCAACCATTGGCATTGCAGATAATGCAAATGCTCAAATAGTTGGAGCTGGAGTAGCTGGAATCGTCGGAAACGGGGCACAAAATGGCTCTATTAAACAGGTAAATGATGGTAACACAGAAGGAAACGATACTTGGAACTGGGGATCCGGAATCAAGCTGTTCCGCAACATCAACATTCCCGTTGATGGAGCAGGTGTGGCTGGAGACATTGGTAACGGTGCACAGAACCAGGAAGTAACACAAGTAGACGATATGAACCATTCAGGATCTGAAATCGGAATCGCGGATAATATCAATGTTCCACTTGATGGAGCAGGCGTATCCGGAATTGTCGGAAACGGATCACAAAATGGTACAGTGAAGCAAGTAAATGATGGCGACACAGAAGGAAACGATACCTGGAACTGGGGATCCGGAATCAAGCTGTTCCGCAACATCAACATTCCCGCCGTTGGGTCAGGAGTTGCCGGAGACATTGGTAACGGAGCGCAGAACCAGAAAGTAACACAAGTTGATGACATGAACCATTCTGGTTCGGGAATCGGATTTGCGGATAACATCAATGTGCCACTTGATGGAGCAGGTGTATCTGGAATTGTCGGAAACGGATCACAAAATGGTACAGTGAAGCAAGTAAATGATGGCGACACAGAGGGCGATACCTGGAACTGGGGATCTGGAATCAAGCTGTTCCGCAACATTAACATTCCTACCGTTGGGTCAGGAGTTGCCGGGGACATTGGTAACGGAGCGCAGAACCAGAAAGTAACACAAGTTGATGACATGAACCATGCTGGTTCAGGAATCGGAATCGCGGATAACATCAATGTTCCACTTGATGGAGCGGGTGTATCCGGAATTGTTGGAAACGGATCACAAAATGGTACCGTAACACAAGTAAATGATGGCAACACAGAGGGCGATACCTGGAACTGGGGATCTGGAATCAAGTTGTTCCGCAACATTAACATTCCTGCCGTTGGGTCAGGAGTTGCCGGAGACATTGGTAACGGAGCGCAAAACCAGAAAGTAACACAAGTTGATGACATGAACCATGCTGGTTCAGGAATCGGAATCGCGGATAACATCAATGTTCCACTTGATGGAGCAGGCGTATCCGGAATTGTTGGAAACGGATCACAAAATGGTACGGTGAAGCAGGTAAATGATGGCAACACAGAAGGAAACGATACCTGGAACTGGGGATCTGGAATCAAGTTGTTCCGCAACATCAACATTCCTACCGTTGGGTCAGGAGTTGCTGGAGACATTGGTAACGGAGCACAGAACCAGAAAGTAACACAAGTTGACTCTGTGAATCGTTTGGGATCTGAGTTCGGCATTGCAGATAACATCAATATTCCACTTGATGGAGCAGGCGTATCTGGAATTGTCGGAAATGGATCACAAAATGGTACCGTGAAACAAGTAAATGATGAGTCTATTTGGGGATCTGAATTTGACATTGCTGACAACATCAACATTCCTGCCGTTGGATCAGGCGTTGCTGCAATAGTTGGTAATGGTTCTCAAAATGGGAATACAACCCAGGTGAACACTAGAAGTGTAAAGGGATCAGAATTCGGTCTAGGCAACAATGTTAATTTACCGATTAACGGTGCAGGCGTTGCTGCAATCACTGGGAATGGTTCCCAAAATGGGAATCCAACCCAAATGAATACGTCAGCCGATGATCAAGATTGGGGTTCATCTTTTCATATAGTTGATAATCTGAATATCCCAATTGATGGTAGCGGCGTTACTTTAAACACAGGTAATGGTTCTCAGAATGGGAATCCCACCGAAGTTAATGTTGATAACGGTTCTGGATTTAGTCTATTTAATACCTTGAATATGCCAGTTGACGGTAATGGAGTCCTAGCGTTTACTGGTAACGGTATTGAAAATGTAAACCCGGTCTTAAAAAATGAGAAGGATGACAATCATTTTGGATTGGGCGCTGTCAATGCACCAATCGTTGCAGATGATATCGTCCTAAATCATGGACAATTTGGAATGGATGGGGATTTGCCAAGTAATGGATTGCCCATCATTGGTGGCTTCCTTGGGGATGCCCCAACCGAAGGTGAAAATGGAAACGTAGAAGGCGGCTTTACACTGCCAGTAATTGGCGGAATCCCGGGAGGAGACATCCTTGGCGGCGGAAACTTGCCTGTCATTGGTGGCTTCCTTGGGGATGCCCCAACTGAAAATGAAGAAGGAAACGTAGAAGGTGGCTTTACACTGCCAGTAAT
>NZ_FUIH01000002.1 GCF_900162695.1 Virgibacillus siamensis | reverse complement strand
AAAACCACGGGAAAAAGGAAAACATCATCCTTCTTCCCTTTATTTTTACAACCATGGGTCACTAATTCCATCAAAAATTGGACAGTGTACGCAATCAATAGAAAGGCATTATATACTAGCAGTAACACCATGATTTGCTTCCTCCTTTAAATATTTTCCTCATTAAGTGTCGTTGATAATTTTAAGAGGGGCTGTTCCAAAGGTTAAGAACAGCCCCTATCAACCTTGCTGAAATGTTGATTCCTTTATAAAATTAAACCTCTAAGATTAAGACAAATATACTAAACAGTGCAATTACCACGACTTGATTGTCTGTTGTTTCCCTTTTATCCAAATGGAAGCATTTCTAATTTTAGTGGAAACATTAAAAATACAAGACGTACATTTGGAATAACCTATGTTAAAATTGTATTTAAAAAGGGATTGCCTTAATCGGCAATCCCTTTCACACAAGAGCTTCCAAGCGGACTCGAACCGCTGACCCCTTCCTTACCATGGAAGTGCTCTACCGGCTGAGCTATGGAAGCATTATGGCTCCACAGGCAGGAATCGAACCTGCGACCGATCGGTTAACAGCCGATTGCTCTACCGCTGAGCTACTGTGGAATAATATAACTAATTGATATGTTATCCAATATGCCGCTGTTTATAGCTTAGCATATTACAAAAACCTGGTTGTTCACCAAGTTTTAATATCAGAAAGCCTGCATAAAGACAAGCTTATTATAAATGGCCTGGCGGCGTCCTACTCTTGCAGGGGCAAAGCCCCAACTACCATCGGCGCTGGAGAGCTTAACTGCTGTGTTCGGCATGGGAACAGGTGTGACCTCTCCGCTATTGCTACCAGACCTATAAGGTTTTATTTTATACCTCAAAAACTGAATAAGCGTACTTGCAACGGTTTATCAAAAGCATATAGTTAAGTCCTCGATCGATTAGTATCCGTCAGCTCCACGTGTCACCACGCTTCCACCTCGGACCTATCAACCTCATCGTCTCTGAGGGATCTTACTCACTCGAAGTGATGGGAAGTCTCATCT
>NZ_FUIH01000001.1 GCF_900162695.1 Virgibacillus siamensis | reverse complement strand
GTCTGAAGGTCTGGTAGCAATAGCGGAGAGGTCACACCTGTTCCCATGCCGAACACAGCAGTTAAGCTCTCCAGCGCCGATGGTAGTTGGGGCTTTGCCCCTGCAAGAGTAGGACGCCGCCAGGCTTTACATATGTGTCGGAGGATTAGCTCAGCTGGGAGAGCACCTGCCTTACAAGCAGGGGGTCGCAGGTTCGAGCCCTGCATCCTCCATCATCTTCATTTACTTATTTTGCCGGTCTAGCTCAATTGGCAGAGCAACTGACTTGTAATCAGTAGGTTGGGGGTTCAATTCCTCTGGCCGGCACCATTTTTTTGTTTTATAACGTTTGTGTTTTTGTGAGCCATTAGCTCAGCCGGCAGAGCATCTGACTTTTAATCAGAGGGTCGGAGGTTCGAATCCTCCATGGCTCACCATTTTATGCGGGTGTGGCGGAATTGGCAGACGCGCTAGATTTAGGATCTAGTGTCTCGCGACGTGGGGGTTCAAGTCCCTCCACCCGCACCATTTATCAATATATTGCGGAAGTAGTTCAGTGGTAGAACACCACCTTGCCAAGGTGGGGGTCGCGGGTTCGAATCCCGTCTTCCGCTCCAATATAAGAAAATAAGCCAAGCCGGGGTGGCGGAATTGGCAGACGCACAGGACTTAAAATCCTGCGGTAGGTCACTACCGTGCCGGTTCGAGTCCGGCCCTCGGCACCAGAAGCGCCCGTAGCTCAATTGGATAGAGCGTCTGACTACGGATCAGAAGGTTAGGGGTTCGACTCCTCTCGGGCGCGCCATTTACGGGAAGTAGCTCAGCTTGGTAGAGCACATGGTTTGGGACCATGGGGTCGCAGGTTCGAATCCTGTCTTCCCGACCACTTTTGGGGCCTTAGCTCAGCTGGGAGAGCGCCTGCTTTGCACGCAGGAGGTCAGCGGTTCGATCCCGCTAGGCTCCACCAATATTATTTGCTCTTTGAAAACTGAACAAAACAACCAGTATGTCAAGTTAAAAAGCGTAAGCGCTCGATTAGCGACGTACGGACTGGACTGAGCCGAAGGAGATAAAGGAAACACGATGAACGTAGTGAATCGATGTTGACTTATCGTACGGAGGTGAGGGAAGTCTCGCTAGTCGCTGAGCGCTGGAGCTGGATTAGAAACAGGACAAAAGCAAATGCTTTTTCCCTGGATTCAATTTTAAAGCTAAGACTTAAACCTATGGTTGATTGGTGTCAATCATAGACAAACTTTTGGAGAGTTTGATCTTGGCTCAGGACGAACGCTGGCGGCGTGCCTAATACATGCA